>JBFIZG010000461.1:0-3046 GCA_041604955.1 Gemmatimonadales bacterium
GGGTCGAGTGGAATCGCGATGGTCAAACATGATTGCGGGTAGGCGGGATGGCAAGTGTCACATCTGTGCAGAAGGCTCCCACCTGACGCCTCTGTCGAAATCCGACGCGTGAGTTCCGGAGGTCGCCCCCATCTCCGGTCTCCGTATCAGGCGTGCCGTCGTGGAGGACCCCTCAATGCAAAGGCGGGGCTCGCAACGCGTTGCGGGCGATCCGGGGAGCGACCGCGGCTAATGACGGATGTACCCCGGGCCGCGCACGATCTCGCCTGGCTTCGCTCCGGTATGGTTTCCATTGCTCACAACGGCGACGCCGTTCACAAACACGTGATGCATCCCCTGCGACAGCTGGTGTGGTTCCGGGAACGTGGCCACATCGATGATCGTCAGTGGATCGAATATCACGATGTCGGCGTACATGCCCTCTCGGAGAAGTCCCCGCCCCTGAATGTTCAAACGGGTTGCGACAGCGGACGATGCCTTTCGAATCGCGTCTTCCAAGCGAATCACGCCTCGCTCGCGCACGTATCGGCCGAGGATGCGTGGGAACGTGCCGTACGCGCGCGGGTGCGTAAGACCACCGGCTCGCATCGGGTCGAAGCCGCCGGCGTCGGTCCCGAACTTGATCCAAGGCTGTTGCATCTGCAGCGCGACGTTTTCCTCGCTCATCATGAAGTAGATGGTGCCGACCCGTTGCTCCTCGGAAAGCACGAGATCCATCGCAGCGTCCACCCAGTGTTTCCCCTGTGCGTCGGCAATGTCGGCCAACCGCTGTCCTCGGTAGCCGGCGTTCTCCGGCTTGTTGACCCCGAGGATGAGCACCCCTTCCGGAGTCGATAACGCACAGAGGTTTTCCCAATCGCTGGTTTGGTGCAGGATCTCCTGCTTGATTTTCTGCCGCATGTCGGGGTTGGCGAGATTGCTGAACAGCATGCCGTCTGCCGATGCCCAGGGCGGGAAGCACGCAGTGAGTCCCGTTCCACCCGCCGTATAGGGGTACATGTTGGCCTGTACGTCGATGCCCGTGTTTCGCGCGTGATCGATGAGGGCGATCGCGGCGCTCGCTTTCCACCAGTTGCGTTGTCCTGCCGCCTTGAGGTGAAAGATCTCGACGGCGACCCCGGCCTGGTCCCCAATTGTTATCGCTTCTTGGATCGCTTCGAGGTACTGATCCGCCTCCGATCGCATGTGCGTTATGTATGTGCCGCCGTAGGGCGCCATCGCCTTCGCGATTTCAACCAACTCGTCCGTGGACGCATAGTTGCCGGGGGGATAAATGAGCGCCGAAGCGATGCCGAAGGCGCCACCGCGCATCGCGTTCCGTACGACCATCTGCATCGAGTCCAGCTCCGCCGGGGTAGCCGGGCCCTGGCTCATTCCCTTGGCGTATCGTCTGACGGTCGTCGCGCCGAGAAACGAGCCGATGTTGGGGGACACACCGCGGCGGTGCATCGCTTCGAGCCAGTTGCTGAACGCATCCGGGCCCATGAACGGCGCACTCCGAGCCAACGCGTCCGCACTCGGGTTACCATCCGCCCTCAGGATCCAGCGGCTTACAGGCGCGTTCGTCGTTCCCTCGCCCATGATCTCGGTGGTGATACCCTGAGTGATCTTGCTGACGACCCGCGAATCGCCGCCGAGAAACGCCCCTCGGGAGTGGCTCTGTATATCGATGAAACCGGGAGCAACCACGAGGCTGGTGGCGTCGACACGCTCCCTGGCGGCGTGGCCGCGGAGCAAGCCCCGGGGCGTGACAGTGACGATCCGATCACCCTGCACCGCGACGTCGCCGTAGAACCACGCAGCGCCGGTCCCGTCCACGATGCGGCCGTTCTCGATGATGACGTCGACCGTGTCAGCGACGGTCGAGCGATCTTGAGCGGCGCTGAGGCTACATAGAACGAAGGTCGAGACTCCGGCGAGGAACAGCGACTTGGACATGAGGCCTCCATGCTTTTGTTCGTGGCGACGGGTGCGTCCCACGGCCGGATTTATCGTTCAAAGATCTCGGCGATTCGGCGGGCGCGATAGTCGAAGATCGAAGATAGCTGTCGCCGGACAATGAGGAAATGCGCAAGTCGACCGAGCGGTCCGAAGGGCAGCTCATACTCGACGCGGTCGTCCATGATCACACCCTCGTTCACGGCGCGGAACGTGTGCGTATGGTACCATCGTTTGTAGGGTCCGCGAATCATCTCGTCGGCGAAGGCGGCGTCGGCCGAATACTGTCTGATGATCGACTCCCAGCGGATCGGGAATATCCACCATCTGAGGGTGTAGCGGATACGGGTGCCTTCGCGCACCTCGCTGTCGCTCGCCCCATCGACCCGGAAGTTGAGCCAGGGTGGTGTGATCTCCGCGAGGTTCGCGGGGTTCTTGAAGAAGGCGAAGACGGTCGCCAGGTCGGCGGCGACGAGCTGTCGTCGATTCAACACGTACGTGCTCACCGGACGGCTTCCGTCTAGATCGTTGCGGTGGCTCGGCGGCCGGTTGCAGGCGCGAAGCGTCCTGTCGCTCGTGGAGCAAGGCGATAGTGCGCCACCAACCACTCGTGGCCACCGCGGTAGCCAAAGAGCTCCTCACACGCCAGGAAGAACAGCCGCCACCGGTGAAACCAGCGATCGGCATCCGCATGGTACACGTCGGCCAGCGTCTCGAGAACCTGCGACCGGCGCGCTTCCAGATTGTGGCGCCACGCCTCGGCCGTTCGCTGATAGTGGGTGCCATTCACTTCCCACTCCGTCTCGATCGAAAGATGATCGTCAAAACGGTGCAGCAAGTCGAGCGACGGCATGAGACCAGCCGTGAAGAAGTAGCGTCCCATCCAGTCGTCGTCACCGGTCGTCTCAAACGGATACGTAAACCGTCTGTGACAGAAGACATGTGTAAAGAGCCGCCCGTCGGGGTTGAGCCACCCGGCGATCCGCTCCAGGAGAAGGGAATAATTCCGCATGTGCTCGAACATCTCGATGCTCACGATGCGGTCGAAGCGAGTTGCCGTCTCGAAGTCGTTGATATCGGCGGTGATGACGGTGAGATTCTTCGAACC
>JBFIZG010000462.1:0-3045 GCA_041604955.1 Gemmatimonadales bacterium
GACGTGTGCTCGAAAATGAGTTCCACTCCACCACTCAGAATGTGTCTTCGAACGGGCATCAACGTTCGTCTATCCAAATCGGCCGTGTCAACGACAGCGCCCACGAGCATCTGCGTCGAGTCGACGAGACGCCAGAGATCCCGCCCCTCCCGCGCGGCCGACACCAGAGTCCGTCGCACCGCCAGCACCACTTCCTGTCCCATGACGTCCATGCTCGTCTGGTAGTAGAGCGTTTCGGGATTCAACGCTTCGCCATCCGCGTCCGGGAGAGGCGTCGACACCATGCCGCTCAGCCCGACAATCGCCTCGAGGCCACTCACCTCGACCGTGAGAGCCGCGATTCGCGCGGCGATGTTCTCCGGCAGCTCTCGCTGCACTCGGCCGCCAAGGTGCTTCCCGAAAAAGCGTTCCACGACCGCAGCCAGGGCGATGTCCGTCTCCCCATTTTCCACCCGGCTCGACCGGTCAGGAACGGCGATGTACTCGACCGGACGGTTCCTGTCGCGCAGCCGAACGACGAGTTGCTCCGAGTCCAGTCGGCGCACTCGCGGGTCGCGGGCATCGTGAATCACCAGGAGCGGCGCCCGCACGGCGTCGGCCGAGGAGAGCGGCGACTGGTCGATCAACCGGGCGCGATCGGCCGAGTGTGCCGGGTCCCCGACACGTCGCTCGAAGACGCTCCTGACCCGTATCTCCTCATGCGGGATTGATTGTATCAGCGTGACGAGGTTCGGGTAGCCCGCGAGTGAGATGCCCGCACGATACACGGACGGGGTGAACGCCAACCCCGCCAAGGCCGCGTATCCCCCGTAGGACCGACCGAAGATCCCGACCCGCGTCGAATCGGCGATCCCTCGGTCGATGAGGTGGCGCACACCGTCGGTGAGATCGTGTTGCATTGCACCGGTGCCCCAGGCGCGGTCGCCGCGGTCCTGGAACCGCTTGCCAAACCCACGGGAGCCACGATAGTTCGGTTGGAGCACCGCATACCCGCGATTCGCCAAAAACTGGCCGAACAGGGAGAACCCCCACACCGTTCGAGCCCACGGGCCGTCATGCGGCAACACGATCGTTGGCAGGCCCCGCGGCTCGATCCCATTGGGAACCGTCAGGAACGCGGTTATCTCCAGCCCGTCGCGCGCACGATACCGAATGGACTGCATGGCCGAGAGCTGACCCGGCCCGAGGTTGGGCCGGTCGCGAAACAGGAGTTGAGAGGAGCCGATGTCGCGGTCAAAGAGATATGTCGAGCCCGCATCGACGTCGCTGGTCGAGCGGATGATACTCCATTTCCCGTCTCGGCTGCGCGACTCGAACGAGAGGACACCATGAGGCGCCTCGCGGCGAAACCGCGCCAGGTCACGCGCAAAGTTCCGGTTCTTGGGATAGAGCCGCATGCGGTCGTCCATGTACGCTGTCGCAAGGAGTTCGTGCGTCGCATCCGAAAACAATGCCATGTGGATGTCCGTGCGGCGTTCCGGATCGGCATCAACCACTCGAGACGAACGTGTCTCCGGATCGAACAGGATCAACCGTGTGAGATCGATTCCCGAGCCCCGGTTGCTGAAGAGGTAGAACCGGCGCCCGTCCTCATGGTATCGAATTGGCGAACACATTTCCGCAAACGTGCAGCGATAGACCACTGCCGGCGTTTCCCGGTCCACCTGGAGCATCTCCGTGCCGCCGAGCGCGTCGGATCGGACCCCGATTCGGACGACTCCTTCGCGGTCGGCGACCCACTCGCGAATGCCGGCGTGGTTCTCGAACACGAGTTCGCGATCGCCCGTCTGGAGATCGATACGGTAGAGATCGTGTACGTTCCGGTCCCGATCGTTCAGCCCCACGAACAAGCGGGCCGGCTCGCTTTGGGCCAGAGTGTAGATTCGGGCCTCCACGTTGCCGTACGGCGTCACGTCTCGTGCCTGACGGTCGGCCGGCGCGCCGCGGGCTGTTACCGTCGGATCGATCGCGTACACGTGGTACTGCCCATCCCCCACTCGGTCCTCCACCCAGGCGAGATACCGGCCGTCGTGACTCCACACGTAGTTCCGGATCCTGCCGCGAGTCGCCGTCGTTACCGGCCGCGCGTCGACCGCAGCTTGTCCGGGTTGCAGTATGCTGATGCTGGTCACGTCTCCCGAAGAGCTGAGAAACGAAACGAACCGGCCATCGGGTGACAGCTGGGGCGCCTCGAACTCCGGGTGGGAAAAGAACAGCGCTCGATCCAGCACCGGGGACTCAGCTCTCAGAACTCCCACCAGTGACGTCCGCGGGGGCGTCGCGCGACCGCAGGCGATCGCTGCCGGCAAGGCAGCCGCGAGGAGCAGGACTCTCATGGATGCACACCGACCACCGTAGATCGCATCGGGGCGAGGCGATCCCGATTGCGCGACGTCGTTCAACCGTGCGTCGGTTTGCGGGGGATAAACTGTCCGCGTCCGATCGTACCGACGAACTCGCCGTCACGCGCCTGTACTTCTCCACGCACCGTCACGACACTCGGTCGGCCGACCTGCTTCCATCCCTCGTAGGCGTTGTAGTCCACCTTCGAGTAACTGGTTTTGTGTGAAAACTTCCCACGATAGTCTGGATCGAACACCACGAGATCCGCGTCGCTCCCGACGGCGATCGTGCCCTTCTTGGGATACATCCCGAAGATCCGAGCAGCCTGAGTGCTACAGGCATCCACCAACGTATTGACGTCGATTCTCCCTGTCGCGACACCGTGCGTGAACACGAGGTTGACGCGCTCCTGGGTCGATGCGATTCCGTTGGGGATCTTGGTAAAGTCCCGCCGACCCATCTCCTTCTGACCGACGAAATCGAACGGCGCGTGGTCGGTGCCGATGGTACTCACCAGTCGCTTCCCGATGGCGTTCCAAAGAACGTCTTGATGGTGTTTCGCACGTAACGGCGGCGACATCACGTACTTGGCACCTTCAAAATCAGGTCGCTCGGCATATGTCTTGTCGAGCACCAGATGGGGGGCCACGGATTCGACCCACACATGGACACCCCGGTACCGGCCATCGAGCGCCGCCCGCA
>JBFIZG010000463.1:0-3037 GCA_041604955.1 Gemmatimonadales bacterium
GTTCGTGATTTCGCACCGACCATCCGTGATTGGACTTTGGACAGGGAACCGGATTATCCTTCACCGCTCTCATGGCCGAGCTAGATACCTATCTCTTCGATCTCGACGGCACGCTGATCGATTCGATCGAGCTGATCCTCGCTTCCTATCGGCACACGTTTCGCGTTCATCAGAAGTCCGCGCCCGGGGATGAAGCCTGGATCAAGGGAATTGGCACTCCCCTGAGGACGCAGCTCCGGGCGTTCACAGACGATCCGGCGGAAATCGAGGCGATGCTGGCCACGTATCGCGAACACAACCTCGCGCATCACGATGAGATGGTGAGGGCCTACCCCGGGGTCCGCGACGCGTTGGACCGGTTGGCAGAGCGCGGGGCCGCCGTTGCGGTGGTGACGAGCAAGCTCACGGAGGGTGTCGAGCGAGGACTGCGTGTTGCCGGTCTCACCCGGTACTTCGACGTGCTCGTGAGCGCCGACGACGTGCAAAACGCCAAGCCTCACCCAGAGCCGGTGTTCCGGGCGCTGGAGCTTCTGGATCGATCGCCGGACCGCGCCGTGTTCATTGGGGACTCGCCCCACGACCTGGCCGCCGGGCGGGCGGCGGGCGTACGCACGGCCGCCGCGTTGTGGGGCGCGTTTACCCGGGGCCAGTTGCGGCCTCACCAGCCAGATTATTGGTTGACTCAACCGACGGAGATGGCCACCTTCGCTACCACAGCGTGAGACAACGCCGGCGCTCGACTCGTGCGGTGTTCCGTACCGCCAAACCACAATTTTGACCGCGCATGCAACCCGTACTCGACTGGCTCCAAGGGGAACGCGTTACCAAGCTCGCAGCGTCGATCGTCATCATCCTCACGCTGTGGGTCCTCCGGAGACTCACCCTCTCGGTCGTCAACAGACGTACCGACAACCCGCGGGTGCGGTATCGCTGGCAGAAGACCTCCCGGTACATCTCCTTCGGGTTGGGAGCGCTGTTCATCGGCGCCATCTGGTCGGCCGCCGTCCAGTCGCTCGGCACGTTCTTTGGTCTCCTGTCCGCCGGTCTTGCCATCGCGCTCAAGGACCTCGTCGTCAACTTCGCCGGTTGGGGATTCATCTTATGGCGGCGCCCGTTCGAGGTGGGTGACCGCATTCAGCTCGGCGAACACCGTGGCGATGTGATCGACATCAGGATCTTTCAGTTTTCACTCATGGAGATCGGTAACTGGGTTGACGCCGAACAGAGTACCGGACGAATCATTCATGTCCCCAACGGGAAGGTCATGACCGACGTTCTCGCCAATTACAGCAAGGGGTTCCAATACATTTGGAATGAGATCCCGGTCCTCGTCACGTTTGAGAGCAACTGGGAAGACGCCAAGCAGATCCTGAACGACATCGTCGCGGAGCGGGGACAACAGTTGACGGCGGTTGCGGAAGCCGCAATCCGCAAAGTCTCGGAACAGTTTTTGATCTTCTACTCGAACCTCACCCCCATCGTCTACACCAGCGTCGTGGATAGCGGCGTCCTGCTCACGATCCGGCATCTCTGTGACGCGCGGCGACGCCGTGGTGTCTCGGAGGAGATCTGGGAGGACATACTGCGCGAGTTCGGGAAGCGCGACGACATCGACTTCGCCTACCCGACGACCCGGTTTTACGACAACCGGTGGGAAGGCAAGCCTGGAGCCCGCGCGGCACCGCCCGAGATCGGTGCGGACTCGAGCGGCTAAACCTGAGAATTCGGGTCTTTCCCAAGAACGAGCCGTTTGCGTCTCGTGTCTTGCGTCTCCGTCCAGCGTCTCGCGTCGTCTTCCGGTTCGCCGCCCCCCCTTTGTCAACGAATCGCCGCATTTCGGTATCTAACCGGGGAGGAAGAGGGATCGGTTCCAAACTCCAGAGAGGTAACTCCATGCAGCCATTCGAGATGACGCCACGCACCGGCGTCGTGACCGTGCTGACCGCGGCGCTATTCGTCCTGACTTCGCCACTGTCGGCCCAGCGGTACGAGTTGACCGGAAGCGACGTGGCGGTGTTCAACATCGCCGGTGAGGTGTCGATCCGCGGGGGGGCGGGATCATCGGTCACGGTCCAGGTGAACAAGGGTGGATCCGATGCTGCCAGTCTCGCGGTCGAGACCGGCCCGATCGACGATCGCGAAACGCTCCGCATCGTCTATCCGGACAGTCGAATTCGGTATCCGGACATGCAGTACGGCGAGACAACACTCCGCGTCCGCGAAGATGGAACATTCGGGGATCACGATCGAGGGCGCCGATACCGTGGTGACCGGACCGTCGTCACCGGACGGGGGCGCGGGATGGAGGCGTTTGCGGATCTCGATGTGACCGTCCCGCGGGGACAGCGGTTCGCCATGTATCTCGGAGTCGGACGGATCACAGTGACGAACGTGGATGGAGACCTCCGTGTCGACACGTCCAGCGGACCGATCGCGGTGGACGGCGTCACCGGAACCCTGGATGTCGACACGGGTTCCGGCGAAGTGCGCGTGCGCTCAGCCGAAGGGGCGGTGAACATCGATACGGGCTCCGGACAGGTCATCGCGTCCGCAGTGCGTGGGGAGTCGTTGAGGGTCGATACTGGTTCCGGGTCGGTTGACGTCTCCGACATCGCTGTGTCCATGCTGAACATCGATACGGGCTCAGGGAAGATCGACGCCCGTGGAGTCGCCGCCCAAAGCGTGCGGTTGGATACGGGTAGTGGTTCCGTGAACATCGAACTCACGCAAGACACGGACGAGATGTTTATCGACACGGGATCGGGTAGCGTCACGGTTGTCGTTCCCGAATCGTGGGGAGCGGAAGTGGAACTGGAGACCGGGAGCGGAAACATCGATATCGATATGCCGCTCACCGTCAGCCGCTGGAAACGCGACCACGTGAGGGGCACGATCGGCGATGGGCGCGGGCGCGCCGTGATCGACACCGGTTCTGGGGGAATCCGCGTGCGGCGCCGCTCCTAGAGTCAGCCCACCAGTTTGCCCCGTCGGCCATCCGGGTACGACCGGGCCCTCGCGCGCGTGCAGCCGCACGGCA
>JBFIZG010000464.1:0-3021 GCA_041604955.1 Gemmatimonadales bacterium
TCCAGGTCGAAGTTCCACGTCCGAGCGCTTCGCTCGAGGCTGGTGTACTGCGCGAACCCGGTAAAACTCTCGCCATCGAACGCGGCGGTGTGCTTCCCGTCATCGAACGTCAAGCCATTGACGCCGGCCGTGAGGCTCGAATCGTTGGGTTCCCGCGAGTGACTTCCCAAGAGCTGATACTCCAGCCGGTACTTGTCGAGAAACCGAAAGGTCCCGTCGACGCCCGCCACGGATCCCGACCCGCCGCCCTCCATGCGGCGGTCGGTGAGAATCGCTCCCACATACGAATCCTGGAGAAAGGTCTGCCGAAACCGTGCGACGTTGGTGAAACTCTTCCGCGCCCGTCCTACAAAACTCCGCTCCTCGAATGGCAGGAGGATCGGCGAGTCTGCGTCCCTCGCTCCCAAATAGGCCACGGTCGTCCGGCCCATCCGGCCAACGAGTTTCGTCGCGAACTGCGGATTGTTGATCTGTCGGGTGTAGACGACGTTGAAGTACGAATCGAACAGGTCGCTCCCTTCCTGGAAAAACGGCCGGCGCTCCGGAAAGAACAGCGCAAACGTGGTGTTCACGTCGATCTGCGCGACGTCCGATTCCACCTGGCTGAAGTCGGGGTTGACCGTTCCCTCTGCCGTGAGTCCCGAGGCAAAGGAATACTTGAGGTCCACCGCGAGGTCTCCGGTGATTCCCTGGTTGTCAAAAACAGCGGTGGGACTCGACGGGTCGTCGAGCGATCCCGCCTGCGATGCCACCACGGACGGGAGGATCTCCAACGCTCCTCCCGGTGACACTCCCTCGATGCCTGTCAGCGTCCCGAACTGACAGAGAAAGCAGGGATCGTCGCGGTCGATCGCCGCCCAGCTATGTTGCTCGCGGCTCGTCCGGGGACGGGTGCGCCAGGACGTCGCGCGCCACGTTTGGACCGCGCGGTTCGGAAACCGCAGACTGGCAAACGGTACGGCCATCTCGAGCTGATAGCCGGAATCGGTTACCAGTCCCTCGGTGAGGTAGATGATGTCGAACCCGTCATCTTCCCCACCTGCGCTCGCGAACCGCGAATCCCCCTGCACGCCCCGGGGGTTGGCGAACAGATAATACGCCCAGGCTGCGTCCCCATAGGTGTCGAGCAGGATCCCGAAATAGTCATCTGACCACATCTCGTCCCGGTCCCGGAGCGACGCGCGGATGCCTCTGGGGTCGTCGTACGCCAGGAACGCCAAGTAGAGGTGCTCCTGGTCGTATGTCACCCAAACCTCGCTCTGCACATCTGGGGCGGCGGCCTCGTCGGGGAAGAACTCGGTGAAGTTGACCGCCTTTGCGGCGCCAACCCATCCGGCGTCGTTCAAACTGCCGTCGATGACGATTTTCTCGGGAGCCCTCGAGAGCGTAAGGGTCGGAGTGACGTTCGGTTTGAACTCGGCGCCGGCCGGACTCGCCGGCCCGATTGCCATCTGCGCGCTTGCCGGAACGGCGACGGTCACGCTGGCGCCGGCGATTACCATCGCTCGCGCTTTCATGAGGGCCAAACGCAAAGAAAAATGACTCATACAACACCTGGCTGTGATTGGGACATTCGGTTAGACGAGCCATAACCGAGAAACGTTGCAAGGGGTTCCGAATTGAGACGAAGTGTCCGCCTCTGCCCACCGCAGCACAGGACGACAAAAGACTCGGCCGCCTCCGCTCCCCCCTCCAGTCGTCTCTAGTCGTTCTCAGTCGTCTCTTCGTCGTCTCACTTCGCTTGACATCGATAGATGCCAGGAGTAGCACAATTCGACGTCGTCGAGGTACTTTTTTGCTTCGCCGAAACGAGAAAGGCACGATCATGCGTTGGAGAAGAGGTCCCAGGAGTTCGAACTTGGAGGACCGGCGGTTCCAGACCGGTCGCACGGGGCGGGGCATGCGTGTCCCGATGCGGAGGGGCACTGGGATGGGACTCGGCGGAATCGTGATCCTCCTGCTGTTGAGCGTGTTCTTTGGGCAGGACTTCTTGTCCCTGCTCGGCGCGGCTGGTGGGGCCGGTGGAGTACCGATGGGAAGTGGGCCGCCTACGTTCGAATCTCCGGCCACGAGCGGAACCGCGTCCGCGGAGGAAGAAGAGATGGTCGATTTCGTCTCCTTCGTGCTGGACGATCTCCAGGGCACCTGGTCCCGGATCTTTCAGGAGCGCGGCGGTCAGTACCACCCCGCGCGGTTGGTGCTGTTTCGTGACGCGATCCGGTCGGCGTGTGGCTTCGCGCAGTCGGCATCAGGGCCGTTCTACTGTCCCGGTGACCAAAAGGTCTACGTCGACCTCAATTTCTTCGAAGAACTCAAACGGCGGTTCGAGGCACCGGGCGACTTTGCTCAGGCCTATGTGTTGGCGCACGAAATCGGTCACCACGTCCAGACCATCACCGGAATCGAGTCGCAGGTGCGGCAGGCACAACAGTCACGGCCGCGCGACCGCAACCGTATCCAGGTGTTGATGGAGCTCCAGGCGGATTGTTACGCGGGCGTGTGGGGGCACTCGACGGCACAGCGAAACATGCTCGATCCGGGCGACGTGGACGAGGGATTGACTGCCGCCGCGGCAATCGGTGACGACCGCATCCAGCGTCAGTCCACCGGCAGAATAAATCCAGAGTCATTTACGCACGGTTCGTCAGCCCAGCGCGCCGAATGGCTGCGACGCGGGCTACAGAGCGGCAACATCGACAATTGCGATACCTGGGCGGGGATGTGACTGCAGGTGACAGGTGTTAGGTGTTAGGTGTTAGGTGCTAGGTGTTAGGTGTTAGGTGTTAGGTGCTAGGTGTTAGGTGCTAGGTGTTAGGTGTTAGGTGTTAGGTGTTAGGTGCTAGGTGGTGGCTGTTGCATCCAGGGTCGGGGTGACGCTCGCGTTGCCCGTGGCACTGTGTCGGATTTGAATGTTGGACGTTGGATGTTGGATGTTGGATGTTGGTTGTTGGATGTTGGATCGTTTCAGACCGGCGTGTCGACCTCCTGATTCTTCCCTTGCGTCAGCAACCGCTCGTGAAA
>JBFIZG010000465.1:0-3018 GCA_041604955.1 Gemmatimonadales bacterium
ATTGGAGTCCGATCGCGCTACCTGATGGCGCGGGCGTATGATTGCGTGAAGACCTCCCTCCTGCCCGGTCTCGCGCCGGAGGGCGTCAAGATCCTCGCCTGGGAAGACCTCGATGAGGGACAGCGCGCCGACCTGGAGCGGCAATTCCACGAGGACATCTATCCGGTGTTGACTCCGCTCGCCGCCAGTCCCGGGCACCCGTTCCCGCATATCCCCGATCTCGCTATTGCGATTGCGGTGACCGTCCGGCAGGCCGAGACCGGTGTCGAGCATTTTGCGGCGGTTATCGTGCCGTCGTTCTTGCACCGATTTCTCACGGTCAACGAGGGGCGCCATTTCATACCGATCGAAAGCGTCATCGCGGCGAATCTCGAATCGCTGTTTCCCGGGCTCGCAGTGCAAGGCGCATACTGGTTTCGCGCAACGCGGAGTTCAGAGGTCCCAATCGATGAGTGGCATTCCTTCGACTTGCTTCAAGCGATCGAGGAGAAGATCGAGCGACGAGTGTTCGGGCCGGTGGTTCGGTTGGAGGTCGAGCAATCGATGCCGCCGTCAATGCGTGAGCTGCTGTTGCAAGAGTTCCGGTTCGAGGAGCCCGACGCCGTGAGCTCGCTGAGCGAGACCGATCTCTACGAGTACGACAGTTTTCCCGACCTCACCGCGCTCAAGACCATCGCGGACCTCGATGCTCCGGAACTGCATTATCCAGTGTTTCACGGTAGGTCCCAGCTGCCCGAACAACAGCCGGTGATGGACGTCGTCCGTGAGCGCGATCATCTGTTTCACTTTCCGTACGACTCCTTCAAGTCGACGGTCGAACGATTTCTCGTCGAAGCCGCAGACGATCCGGCAGTGCTCGCGATCAAGCTCACGTTGTATCGGACGAACGAAGAATCCCGAGTCGTCGATGCCCTGATACGCGCGGCGCAAAACGGGAAGCAGGTGTTGGCCATCGTCGAGTTGAAGGCGCGATTCGAAGAGGAACGCAACATCGAATGGGTGAAGGCGTTGGAGGGATCGGGAATTCACGTGGTGTACGGTCTGCTTGGACTCAAAACGCACTGCAAGATCGGTTTGGTCGTTCGCCGAGAAGATCGCCTGCGGCGCTATTCGTTCGTTGGCAGCGGCAATCTCAATGCCGATACCGCGCGCTTGTACACTGACTTGGCGCTTCTCACGGCCGATCCGGATATCGCCGCCGATCTGAACGACGTGTTCAATTCGCTGTCGGGGAACGCGACCCAGCGGGAGTACCGCCGTCTGTTGGTGGCGCCGGTAAACATGTTCGACCGGTTTCACGAATTCATCGAACGGGAGATCGACCATGCGCGGCACGGCCGCCCTGCACGAATCCGTGCAAAGATGAACGGACTGGCCGATCAACGCATCATCACGGCGCTGTACAAGGCATCTCAGGCCGGTGTCGACGTCGATCTGATCGTGCGCGGCATCTGCGTCCTACGTCCGGGAGTGCGGGGACTCTCCGATCGGATTCGTGTGGTGAGTATTCTCGGGCGATTTCTCGAACACGTGCGGATGTTTCACTTCGCGAACGGTGGGGATGACGAATTCTTTGTGGGGTCGGCGGATTGGCGTCCGCGCAACCTGCGCCGAAGGGTGGAGGTCGTTGCTCCAGTGACTGATGCCGCATGCCAGGCGCGGATGGATCACATCTTTACCACCGAATTGGCCGACGGCGGCGCGTGGGAGCTGGGGCCCGACGCCTCCTACTCGAGGCGTCTCCTCGAGGAGCCGACGGCGCAAGAGCGCATGATGGGGTTGGCGGTTGAGGATGTCGGCCTGGCGCGGGACCGATAGTCCATCACGACCGGCGGTTCAGTCGAGGACGAGCGCGCTCAGGGCCGGTCCGAGGGCGTCCAATGCGGCGCGAAGTTCGCTTGGCTCGTTCCCGAATCCCAGCCGAAGATATCGCGGTAGACCAAAGTGCTCCCCCGGCACGAGGAGTATGCTGTGGTCGGCGCGAATGCGTTCAACCAGATCGAGGGACTCGATGGTCCCCCGGTACCGCATGAAGCAGATCGCGCCACACTCGGGTCTCCACCACTCCACGGCTCCCCCAAACTGATCGAGCCAAGGTTCGAGCACGGCAAAGTTGGTCCGCAGGATACCACGCGTGCGCTCGCGGATGCGGTCTCGGACGCCGAGCGCTAGTCGTGCCAGATAATCACTCACGGGAGTCGGACAGATGACCGTGTAGTCGTGTCTGGCGTACACGGCCTCTTTGAACTCCTCCGGTCCCACGATCCACCCGATCCGGAGTCCCGGGAGGCCGTAGGCCTTCGAGAGACCGCTCACCACTACCGTACGTTCGTACGCTCCCCACAACGACGCCGTGGGTTCCACCTCGTCGAGCTCGGCGCCACGGTACACCTCGTCCGAAATCAGCCATGCCCCCGCGGCCTTGGTTCGGTGTAGGATGATTTCCCGGGAAGCGTGGGACAAGACGCGACCTGTCGGATTGTTCGGGTTGGTGACGATGACGAGCTTGGTGTCGCGTGTGATCGCACGTTCGACATCGGCGGGATCCAGATCCCACTCCCGCTCCGGAAGGAGATTGAAGGAGGCAACCCGAGCGCCGAAGTTGTGCGCGAGTCCCCAGGTCTGACGATACGTGGGTTCCAGAATCGCGACGTGGTCGCTCGACTCAATGAGCGTCCAGCAGGTGATGAAGTTGGCTTCGGAACTCCCGGTGGTGACGAGCACGTTCCGTTCCGTCGCTCCGGGGTAGAGATCCGCGATGGCTCGTTTGAGGTCGGTCGTCCCGTCCGCCTGACTATAACCCAACCGAATGTCGCGAAGGCCGGAGTCATCGGCCCCCGAGAGCGCGAGCAGTTCGGCAACAGACAGGGGGTGCACGCCGCTTTCGGCGAGGTTGAACTCGACGTGATGTTCCCAGGCCGACTGCCACCGCTCGAGGTCAAACGGAACGAATGCCACAGGGTCTCCTTTCCAGAGAACCCTGCAATTGTACACTCGTTGCCGTGCGGCTGCACGCGC
>JBFIZG010000466.1:0-3011 GCA_041604955.1 Gemmatimonadales bacterium
CCGCCTGGCTCGGCGCCTGGAACGGCATTGCGTTCAGCGTGACCGGTACCGTCGCACTCGTCTTCTTTGCCCTCGTGCTCCGGGTGACACTCCCTGCAGTGTTCGGCCGGTTTTCGCTCCCATTCGAGCGTCCTGCGTCGCCGCCATGAGCACCGCGCGGGCGACGCCTGTAACACACGTTGCTCGGCCAGAATGAGTCCGACGGGAGCCCTACGACGTCGCTCGAGCGACAGGCTAGACGCGCTTAGTTGACTCGCGACCGAGTCACGGGGTCACGCGCGTAAACAGCGCCCGTAGGTCGATGGAACCTGACGCGCCTGCGCTCAACGACCAGTTCAGGGTCTCGTGAATGATCTCCGGTCGTTCATCGTCACCGCGCCAGCGCTCGACGAGCCGCGCATCTATGTCCACGATCCAATACTCCTCGACTCCGGCTTCTAGATAGAGACGCCGTTTGATACCCCGGTCACGGGCGGCTGTCGAGCGGGAGAGAATCTCGACCACCAGGCGTGGAACCGGCGCGTCAGCCCATTCTTGATACGGGTTTTCGGGATCTCGAAGCAAGATGAATACGTCGGGCTCGACGACCGTCCGCTCGTTCAGTTGGATGTCTCCGGGAACGCCGAATACTTCTAAATCGGGGTGGGGCTCACACGCGTCGTCGAGCAGACGGGACAATTCCCGTACCACCCGCTGGTGCATTAATCGCGGCGTGGGTGTCACGACATGCACCCCATCCAACAGCTCGTGGCGCTTACCGTCCTCCGGCAGTGCCAGCAACTCCGCGATCGTCGTAATCGGCTTGGGGGCCGGCATATCCATAATTTCGCTCTCCACGGCCGAGTAGGGCAACGCTCCATAGTCCTAGCATGGGCGCTTCGTTCGGGATGGCATGATCGGAGTCACGCAAAACGGATCGAAAACACTCGCGTCGATCGTCAAATGACTGCATTTTGGGTAGGTTAACGGCACGGCAGACGACGGGAGACGACGGGAGACGACGGGAGACGACGGGAGACGACGGGAGACGACGGAAGACGACAAGAGAGGACAAGAGACGACAAGAGACGACAAGAGACGACTGAACATGACCGACGAACCGTACCTAGTGAGCGTCTAGGGGGAGGATTTGATACCTAGTATGCTTTCCTCCGCCCAGCCGTACCCCGGACACCCGATCTCGTGAACCTCTACCCGGGCTCCCTCATGAATCGTGCTCCCTTTTCCATCGGCGTACTCGGACTCCTGATTGCTACGAGTGCTGGCGCGCAGCAAACCGAGTCGTACGACTACTTCCGTTTCAACCGCGACATGATTCAGCATGGCGTGCAGGCCGTGCTGATGTGTAACGGCCTGTTTACGTCCAACCGCAGTCTCGAGCAGGTCTTCGATCAGGAGCTTCGGTACCTGCGGCAGCCGGTAGGAACCGCGCGCGGAGGCGACTACCAAGTGGATTGGGAACGGAAGGCCGTGGCCATCGGCACCCCGGGCGGAACCCCCACCATGCGCGCGGCCTTTCGGAAGGGGCTGGGCTGCGTCATCATGGCGCCCGACCAGACGTTTGAGGACATCGAGCGGTTGCCCATCCTCGATACGCCGCCGCCCGCCGGCGATCCTGCGACCATCCCGTGGCCCGACGGCGACCTGATCTCGAACGACGCGCTTTCGGCGGACGTGGACCCCGTGGCGCTTCAGGCAGCCTCCGACTGGGCTTTCGACCGCGAGTCGGAATATCAGGTGACCCTGAGTCTCATCGTCGTGCACCGCGGAAAGATCGTACACGAGCGGTACGCTCCCGGCGTCGACATGACGACCCGAACCCGCACGTGGTCGACGGCGAAGAGTATCGCCGTGACGTTGCTGGGGATGTTGGTCGATCAGGGCGAGTTGGCTTTGGATCAACCGCTTGGCATCGACTGGTTGCCGGAAGCTCCGTCGCCTGAGACCGATCCGCGAAACGCGATCACGCTCCGCCACGTCCTGAACATGTCGAGCGGTCTCTATCCGGTAGACAGTTGGGGCATGGAGTACGCAACGGGTTCCGGTCTCGCGTATTGGGCTGGCGCCAGCTCGATCAACGGGGCTCGCAAACGTGCGCTGATGCGTCAGCCGGGGACGTTCTGGGATTACGAAAACTACGATACGATTCTGGCGGTGTACGCCATGAAACGCGCGCTGGGCGACGCGCAGACGTACCTCGAGTTTCCGCGCGCGGCGTTGCTGGATCGCATCGGTATGCGCAACACGCTGCTGAGCGTAGACCGCTTCGGCGATTTCATCTTGAGCAGCCAGGTGTATACGAACGCGCGAGATCTCGCTCGCTTCGGACTGCTCTATCTGCAAAACGGCGTGTGGAACGGCGAGCGTCTCCTGTCCCAAGACTGGATTCGGTTTGTACGGACACCCGCACCAGCCGAGTCGAACAGGCGGAGCGCGTACGGCGGCCAGTGGTGGCTCGTCCCGAATGATCGAACCGACGTGCCTCGCGATGCGTACGCCACCGCAGGCAATCGAGGACAGTTTGTCATCGTGGTGCCGTCGCACGACGTCGTCATCGTGCGCCGCGGGCTCGATTGGGGACGCCAAGGGTTCAACCGCTGGGACCTGACGCGAGAGGTGCTGAAGGCGATTCAGGCGACGACGGACAACGACTAGCGTAACGCGATTTCGAAGAACCAGCGTGGTTCCACAACCCGTGAACGCCAGCTGGCGCATCGGTTCCCCGTCCGGTGACTGGGCGGCGAGCACCTGTAGGCAGCCCCTTCGAGTTCTCTGTTGCCGCCTTCTGGTGCGGCGAGAGTCCCGCTCCTGCCCAAACGGTCCCTCACTGGCGCACAGTGGTCGGTCTACCCATCATACTTATGTACACGTCCAGGAGCCCGACTCATGAACCGTCGCAACGCGTTGCAATCTCTTGGTTCGGCGATTGGGGTCACCGCCCTCGCCGGGTTTTCTCAGAAACGCCTCCTGGCGATCGGCCGCGAGCTCAACGGCCGCGAGCGTTCGCCGGC
>JBFIZG010000467.1:0-2999 GCA_041604955.1 Gemmatimonadales bacterium
CGTTAACTTCCCCAGCTATGGCATCTTCGGGGACACGTTCGGGAATCTCTTGGTCAACTCCGTTTCGGTGATCGGCGAGGGAGGCGCGCTGGACCTCACGACCGGTAACGCGGGGAACGTCACGTTTGACGAGTTGTCGTCGCTGAACGCACCAGAACGCGGGATCCGCCTGAACGGGTTGACGGGCACCGTCACCGTGTTGGACCCGGCGAGCGCAGTCGTCAATGCACAGAAGGGGCAGTCGGTGCGGATCGGTGGCGGCGATGTCTCGTTCTTCTATCCGGGCACCGTCAGCAACGACGTTCGCCCGTTCCACATCGTCGAGCTTCTCAACACGACCGGCGGAACCATCGAGTTTAGCGGCCTCGTTTCGCAATCGGATCCGGGCAGCCGGGCGATCTTGATTCGGAACGTCGACAGCGACGTCACGTTCGCAGACGTCGACATAGGTACGCCGACATCTCGAGTTGGCGGTCAAAGCGGGGTCCTCATCGAGGGCAACGGCACGGGCACCATCACGTTTGAGGATCTCACCGTGTTCACCGAAGTCAATTCGGACACCCCGGCTGGGGCATCGATTGCCGGCATCCGCGTCGCCAATACGGCGCACTCGGGAATGCTCAACATCACGACTGGGTCGTTTGACGCCGTCGGCGGTCCCGCAATCGACATCGAGCTTATCGAGCTGAACCTGACATCGGTCACGCCGATCTCGGTTGGGAGCGACCTCGACGCGGTCAGATTGGTCGATGTGACGGGATTCGCGAACATCAACTCGGCGGGTAGTCTCACGTCACCCACGGGACACGGTGTCAACATCATGCAATCCACCGGGGCCTTTGCGGTCAACCTGTCCTCGCTCAACATTTCGACGCCCGGCGGGAACGGGATCGATCTGGCCGCGACGGGCACGGGTTCGCTGTGCCTGAACATGGTGAGCAACTCACACACGGGATCCAACACCGGCTTCTCGCTCAGCAACGACGTTGCGAGTACGTTCGAGCTCCAGGACTTTGTGGATGATGGAAGCATTCCCGCAAACGTCGAAGCGTGGATTCTCGGAAAGGGTAACACCGGAACCACGAGTGTGGGAGGAACCTACACCGGTGCTGCGGGCGTCTGTGTGCCGTAACGCCAGACCACAGTAGACCGCCTTAAAGTGCCAACGGCCCCGCGCATTGCGTGGGGCCGATTTTCTTGTTGTCGTGTTGTGACGATCGGCACCTCATGCGGCGACCGCAGTGACATGAGTCGCAGCACTTCGGGGGACAGCCCGTCTACATTCACCACAGTGTCAGGTTGATTTCACGCTCAAGTGAGTGTTTCACGTTTGCTCCCCAAGTTCTCGACGCGTTGCGTCTCAACCACAGACCGGGCGGTGACGCAACATGGGGCGGCGAGTGTCCGGTTGTTGCATCCTGACGTTATTGCGTCTGGCGACGTAATGGCCCATGGTTCATGCAGGGCGCATTCGCCCTCACTGCTGGTCGCAGCGCACTCTGGGCGGCACCGACGAGGCGCGTGGGCGATCGGAACTGCCAAGCCCCTCGCACTCACGCTAGCGGGAGCATCATGAAGAAGCTCCGATTATTTCGGTTGGTCGTGCTTGTTGCCGTAGGAGCGGCATGCTCCGGCGACACGTTGACTGACCCCGCTGCCGTGGCTCGCGACACCGGTCCGCGCCTGGCCATCGTGGATGGCGATCAGGGCGGAGGTAATCCCAGCTTCAAATGGCGCCGCCCGATCGTCGTGACGGATGCTGCCATCACTGGTCCGTTCGACGCGACGCTGGCCCCCACCGTCGAGATCTGTGAAGTCGTCGAGGGCGTCTGTGCCACGACCTTGGTGACGTATACCACCACTGAGCGAACCAGTGGCAGCATCGTGGAGGTGGACGTTAGTCGAGAGTTGTACAAGGTGCTGTTCAAGAGCTCCAAGTTCACGCTCGACGTCGCAAGGGATTACCGGATCTCCGTCAAGCTGAACGGCCTAGAGCTGGGCTACGCCGACATCGACGTGGTCGCTACCAGCGCCGAGGCCGGTGCGGTCGATCGCAGTGCGTTTGTGCCACTCGTGAACGGCCAATCACTTCTCATTCGGTTCCGTATCGAGCAAGGGGCTTTCCCGGGGCTTCCGCAAGCCGAGCCGGACATGTACACGACCGATGTCGGCGTGACCCTCGACAAACCGGCGACCGATGCCGACGATCTGCTCGACAACGATACACTCGGCGATCCGCCCGCCACGCTCGTGTCCTTTGGTGGAGGGACGCTCGGCGGCGACGAAACCACGAACCCCGCCGGATCCGCGGTGCCGTTCGCGGGCGGTACGCTCACCGTGAACGCCGACGGAAGCTTCACGCTCGACACGCCCTTGGACGCCGGAACGTTCACGTTCCACTACTCGCTCGAGAACACTGCGGGGACTTCGACCGGCTTGGTCACCATCACGATCGGCATGGTGGCGCCCACCGCTAACCCCGATGCGTACACGATGCAGCAAGACGGGACGCTCTCCGCACCCGATGGGCAGCCAGGCCTGCTCTCGAACGACGATCTTGGTAATCCGGCTGCGGCGCTGGTCTCCTTCGGTGGCGGGCACCTGGGAGGTGACGAAACCACGAACGCCGCGGGAACCACCATCGATCCGCTGCCAGAAGGGAGCGGAGCCATCACGGTGAACGGCGACGGTAGCTTCGTCTTCACGCCACCGACCGCCTTTATCGGAGATTACACGTTCGGCTATGCGCTCGAGAATACCGCCGGCGCCTCGACGGCGATGGTCACCATCACCGTGACCGAGACACCGTCAGTCGATGCGAACTTCATGTGGCGGCGACCGGTCGTCTTAGACGAAATCCCCGCGTCGGCGCCGTTTGACGGCACGCTCGAACCCGAGGTCGAGATTTGCGAGCTCACGGCTGCCGTGTGTACGAGCACGATCGTGACGTTTACAACGACGATGCGTGTCAGCGGCGGGATCGTGCAGGTCGATGTCAA
>JBFIZG010000468.1:0-2999 GCA_041604955.1 Gemmatimonadales bacterium
CCGGGTTCGACCCGAGCCGTTTATTTAGCACCGAATGACCTTGTGAAGTCACAGAGGACACTGAGGGGAACGGAGGACACCGAGACGGGCTCTGTGACCTCGAGTTTGCTCTGTGGTCTCTGTGGCATCACAAGCACTGGGTTCGGCCCGAGACGTCGAGGTAGAGCTGGACGGATTTGTTAGCCACAGAGGACACAGAGGGGAACGGAGAACACAGATAAGGGTCTGTGACACCTCAGAATGTCGGGCCGATACTGAGTGTCCAGTATGCTCCCTGCTGGGGCCGGGCAAGTGGCTTTGCGTAGTCGGCTCGCAGGATCAAGAACCCGAACATGTTTGCTCTGAGCGACAACCCCCAACTCGTCAACGGAGTCCGGTACCGGTCCTTCAGTCGGCTCTGTCGCTCGTCGCGCCCGAGCACGACGACGCTCTCATGGTTCCAGGCCAACCCCGCGTCGAAGAAGACCGCGCCTTGAATGGGGGGGAGTCGAATCGGGGCGAAGCCCAACTCGAGCCCACGGAGGAGCGGAAAGCGAAGCTCGGCGTTTACGACGGCGATCCGGGAGCCGATCAGCTGATCGAGTGCCCCACAGCCGGAGACCGGTCCGTTGGCGTCGGTGACGCACTCGTGCCGCCGGAACGATCCGGCCGTAAACCCACGGATGAGTTCCGGCGCCCCTAAGTACAGGGGAAATTGGCTGCCGTCTTCGCCGAACCGTCCAAAGAACAATGCGCGCGTCGCGATCGTCACGAAGTTCCCGAGATGGTCGTATCGGCGGTAATCTCCCAAGAGTTGGTGGTACTTCCAGCCGCCTATCGCCGGGGAGTACTCGAACCGGCTTCGCCGGCCGATGAACGGCCCGACCCAGGCCGACACAGAATTGTCGAACACGAGCGCGATCGACGGCTGAAAGAAGCTGGCCGTTTCGAGATTCTCCGTGGTGCGGTCGGTGTTGAACACGACGCCGGTAGCCGCATCGAACGGTTGAACGAAGTTGATTGCAGCGCGCGCGACATTGACGGCGCTCAATCCGAGTTCGATACGTTGGAACCGGTTGAACGGTCGGTGGGCTTGGACAAACGCGTTCCGGACGATGAACCGCTCGAGCCTGGTGGTCAATACAGGCGTTCCGTCCTCGTCGTTACCGAACTCGCTCCCCGTGTAGTAGAAGCGCGGATCCTGTGAGATCCCGATCGCCCAGTTCGTGCGATGACCGAGGTTCGCATAGACGCTCGAGAACGCCGCCTCTTCGAGGCGCCCGTTTATCTGCAGCCCGACAAAGAGGCGCCGGTTCCCCAACATGTCCGAGAGCGACATGGCGCTGCCGCCGAACACGCCGCCCCCGAAATTGTCTCGCACGTACCCAATGGTGGGTTGCAAGACGTAATCGGGCGTGAGCCGTGCCGAGTACGGTTTGAACGTAAACTCCGACGTGTCTGGTAACGCCAGGGTTGCGCTGTCGAGCAGTCGCCGCACGGATAGATAGGGTGTCGTCCGGCCGCGGAGTGAGTCGGGCTGGTTTCGCGAATCGCGAAGTGCCCGTCCGATCCGGTAAAACGAGCGGACGGCCGGTGTTCGGGCGGTCCTGCTGCCGCCATTCGAGCTGCGTGCCGAACTCCCCGCGGCCTGACGGAGCGGTTGCGTGCCTGAGGTGCCTCCGGTCAGTTCGGCGATGGTGTGAGGCGGCTCGGTTCCGTCGTACGGATCGCCCATGAGCCGCCTGGGGTTGTCGATGCCGTAGACGTTGAACTGTCCCTCTTCGTAATACGTCATCGCGAGCCTATCGGCCCCGGCTGCCCACGAGATCGCTGGGGAGAGCGGCGTGATGCCCGAAACGCCCGTGAATACGTCCGTCAACTGATAGACCAACTCGTCACGACGGTCGAACAAGAAGACGTTGGGTATCCCGGTTCGATCCGACACGAACGCGAGGGACTGTCCATCCGGAGACCACTGCGGGTTGATGTTTCGACCCTGCATGCCGTCGAGCAGATCGATTGCGCCGGTCTCGAGATCGTATACGGCGATACGGAGCGGACCCAGCCGGAGTGTATTCAAGTCCGACGCGGGCCCTCGGTCGGTGGCGAACGCAATCGACGATCCGGTCGGCGACCAATCGGGGTGCAGGTCGGCGAACCGGTCGTTGGTCAGACGCCGGAGGCCGGTTCCGTCTGCCCCGATCACATAGAGATCGGAGAGTCCTCCGTCATAGCCGGTAAACGCGAGGTATTTGCCGTCGGGAGACCATGTGGGTGTGGTGAGTCCGTTCAGCGGAACAGAGATCCGGCGGTGAATACGCGCCGACTGCATATCAAACAACACCAGGTCGTCTGCGCCACCGCGCTTCGCGACAAACGCAAACAGGCTTCCGTCCGGCGACCACTCTCCCTGCGAATTCAGAAATCGGAGGCTCTCGAATTCGGCGCTGAACGCACTCTTCACCAGCCGCCGTTTTGGCCGGCCCGTTTCCGCATCGGCGACAAAGAGATCGATCCAGAACGAGTTGCCCTCCGACAGGTACACGATCTGCTTTCCGTCGGGCGACAAGGCCGGCGAGAGATGCACGGTGCCGGACGACCGCTCCGTATTGAGAATTGGCGTCGCGAACTCGTGTGCGTTCCGGAGGGTAGCCACGAGCGGCAGGTAGGCGCGCTGAACGGCGTCGTGCCATTCGTCTGACAAGGCGGTCAGCGACCGGCCCAAGACCCGCGCAATCGCCGCGTCCACACCGTTTACCGATGCTGACTGCAAGATGCGTGACACCGACTCATCACCCCAACGCTCGCCGATGTAGGACCAGAGGGCGTGACCAAAGCGGTACGGGGTGTAGCGTGGATCAGTGCTCAGCTGGTGGATGGTTGGGAGGTCGCCCTCCAGCGCGGCATCTCTGAGCCACATGGCGGTTTGCGGGTCGATCGGGCCCAGCGACAGATACTCGGCCATCCCTTCCATGAACCAGAGAGGGGGATTCACCGCGACGAGCTGCTGGATTCCCGCG
>JBFIZG010000469.1:0-2997 GCA_041604955.1 Gemmatimonadales bacterium
ACTGGACCGAGACGCATTCGATTCGGCGTCATGGGACGGTGGTTCGCCGCCTCGGACCGCCCGTGACTGATGCGGGACACGGATGGGGGGCACATTGGTTAACTTGATGCGCACCGAACTCGAGCCCCGCAGGTGGGGTTATTTTGCCAGTTAATGGACCGAGGAGATGAGATGATGCGAACGTCGTTGATGGCTTCACTGGGAGTTCTGGTAGCAGCCGCACCGCTGGTCGGCCAGTCACCTGTTCAACGGTCCGCGTTCCACGACTACCGCGTCGTCACGGTGGTGGAGGGCCTCGAGCATCCCTGGTCCATCGCGTTCTTGCCGGGCGGTGACATGCTGGTGACGGAGCGACCGGGTCGGCTTCGCGTCGTTCGCGACGGCAGGCTCCTTCCAAATCCCGTTGCCGGCGTGCCTGCCGTGTTGGCACAGGGCCAAGGCGGTTTGCTGGATGTCGTGCCTCATCCGAATTTCGCGTCGAATCGTCTGCTCTACCTGAGTTTCTCCAAACCCATCGGTGACGGGTCCGAGGCAACGACAGCGGTCGTGAGGGGCCGGTTCGAAAACGATCGTCTGACCAATGTCGAGCAGCTGTTCGAAGCCGATTCGCGTGGTCGCGGCCACTATGGGTCGCGGCTGGCATTCGATGGGAACGGGTACCTGTTCATTACGGTGGGTGACCGGCAGGCACCGCCGCGTGGCGACCTCGAGACTCATCCTGCCCAGGACATCACCAACCATCACGGAACGATTAACCGCATCCATGAGGACGGACGTGTTCCGGCGGACAATCCCTTCGTGAACCAACCAGGCGCCAGACCTGAAATTTGGAGCTACGGCCACCGGAACGCTCAGGGGCTCGCGATCCATCCCGAAACCGGGGACATCTGGGCGAACGAGCACGGACCGCAGGGTGGAGATGAACTGAATCTCATCAAGCCGGGCCTGAATTACGGCTGGCCCGTGGTCGGCTACGGCGTGAACTACCGCAGCGGCTCCGCCATCCACGAAGGGACCCACCGCGAGGGCATGGAGCCCCCGGCGCATTTTTGGGTGCCTTCGATCGCCACATCTGGAATGTTGATTTACACTGGCGATCGGTTCCCCGAATGGCGAGGCGATCTCTTCGTTGGCGGCATGAGCGGCCAGCAACTCGCGCGACTCGAGATGGACGGGGAACAAGTCCTGAACGAAGAGACACTGGTGCGGCGCATGGGGCGCATTCGCGACGTGCGGCAAGGACCGGACGGATACATCTACCTCGCGATCGACCACCGGCAGGGCGAGCTGACGCCGATCGTGCGATTGGAGCCGGTGGACGGGAGCACGCAGTAAAAACGTCCAACGTTCAACTCAAAAACGTTCAACGTTCAACGTTTCACTGGTAGTGAGTGGTGGATGGTGAGGGGGTTGCGAACCTTCGGTACGTTCGCAGCACCACTCACCACTCACCTAACACCTAACACCTAACACCTAACACCTAGCACCTAGCACCTAACACCTGATTACGGCCTCCAGCGCGGCTGGTCCTCGTCTCCGGCAGTGTTGGTGAGCCTCGTCAAGTTCTGACCGTCGGCGTCCATGACGTAGATCTCGTAATTCCCATCGCGATTACTCCGAAAGGCGATTCGCATGCCGTCGGGAGACCAATGCGGAAACCGATCGCTCGCTCCGGTATCGTCGGTCAGGTTCGTAACCGTCCCCCCAACCGGATCAACAATGTGGATTCCGTCCGGGCTTCCAAAGGCAATCCGAGTGCCGTTTGGCGACCAACGCGGGATGTCGTGAAACGCGGGCGCCGCCCCGTTGGTCAGGTTCGTCAAGCCCGAGCCGTCCGTATCGATCACGTAGATCTCAGGACCTCTCACCATCGTTATCTGCGTGGCGTCGGGCGACCAATCGGGATGTCGAGCCGCGTTCGCCGCCCCCCCTGCTCCGGTGTTTTGCGTGAGGTTGATCAGGTTCGAGCCATCGTCATCCATGACGTGGATTTCCCACTGACCGGAGAGATCGCTTCCGAACGAGACTTGGGACCCATCCGGCGACCACGGGTGCTTCCCGTATAATGACGGGTCATTGGTGAGGTTGGTCAGGCCTGTCCCGGTTGCGTTCACGACATAGAGGTCTCTAATCCCTGCCCCTTGCCCGGGGACGGTCCTGCGAAACAGAATCTTGCTGCCATCCGGCGACCAGAGGGGGAGATCGTCCTCCTCGGCGTGGTTGGTGACGTTGGTGAGGCCCGTGCCGTCGACGTTGACGACGTAGACCTCTTTGTTTCCGTCGCGGGTGCTCACAAACGTGATCTTGGAACCGTCGGGCGACCACTCGGGCTCGTTGTCAGCACCGGAGTGGTTCGACAGATTGATCTGATTCGAGCCGTCGGCATTCATGAGATAGATCTCCAAATTGCCGTCGCGTTCGCTTTCGAACACGATCATCGGCTCATTCACGATCGTGACCAGGTAGTCTTCCACCTCGCCGTCACTCGCTTCACCCGTCGGCCCCAAGCCACCTGCCGAGTTCACGCGGAAGCGCGCGTACTGTTTGCCGAACACGGCTGCCGCCGGCACCCCGAACGTGATCTCGTTCGTCCCCTCGCTCAGCTGAACGTCGCCCGCGATCTGTTCGGGCGCGCCCTGTTCCCACACTCCGTTCCCATTGAAGTCGATCCATGCGTTCAACATCCCGCTCGCCGACGCAACGACATCGACGGTCGCGTCAGCGTCCGGGACGATCGCAGAGGCAAATGTGACGCCGTCTTCGTCGTCCAGCGTCTGCAGGTCGTCACCGGTGGCGCCGTTCGGACCCGAGTTCGGCTGACCGTCCACGTCATAGTCGACCGCAGCGCCGAGGAACAACCCGGAACCCAAGAGGTGACGCGCACCATCGCTCGACAACAACGTCGGATAGGGATTGTCGGGCGCGTCTCCAAAATCGTATGTGCAGAGTCCCGTTGCCGCGTCACCCGGGAGGACCGGTGTGCAACCGGTCCGCACG
>JBFIZG010000470.1:0-2989 GCA_041604955.1 Gemmatimonadales bacterium
AGTTTTTCAAGTCGAGCAGCCGCGTGTGAACGACCTCCGTTTCGCCGACGACACTCACGTTCAACGGGTCGAACCCGGTGGGAAATAAGACGTCGTCGCGTTTAGGGATCACGACGACGCGCCAACCATCCTCGGTGAACACTCGGTTTCTGAGGACCGATCGCCGGGCTCGAAGATCCGTAATCGCCCCCTCTGCCCACCTGGCGGTCGCTCGGTGTTCCTCTTCGCTCAATCCGCAGGAAGCGGACGCGGATACAGCTGTGACGTCGGCCAGGAGATCGTCCAGTGTCCCATCGCGTTCTTCCAGTTCCGCCATCCACCCCGGACGGAAACGGTCGAGCAAGAGCGCCAGCGCCGTACCGGTCGCATAACTTCGTTCTCTCACGTCGTCTGCCCTGAATTCCCGGACCGAAAACACCGTCGCTGGGTTTCTCCCCACCGAACGGAACTCGACGTACTCCGCGAGTCCCTCCAACAGTTCGGTGCCGCGCTCGTACTGGATCGCACCGGGAGTGAGATGTTGGAATCGCGCACGCCGATGCGACAACGCCTCACGCGCCCAGCAGGCCGCCAGTTCCGGATCCGCCGCGTTCAGTGAGCGGTCGAGCGCCACCGTCTCGAGCCTGCGGTGCACGAGCACGCTTTCACTCGCCATCGGGTAGGTAAACAGTTCCACTTCGTTCCCGCCCCAACTCGGGTGCTTGGCGCGCTGGAAGACGTGAAAAGCCTCGTGAATGAGGAGCGCGGCGTATTGTGTGGGGGAACGGCTGCGCGTCCCGTCGAGGACGATGGTCGCGGTCTGGTCGCCGCCGATGTCCACGCTGGTATTTGCCCGAACTCCGGGGTGCCTGCCTTCCATACGCCAATGGTCTGCTGCGCTCGTATCCCGTGTGAATTCGGCGGGAGGATTTGGATGCCTCGCGAGCCAGGTGACCGTTCCATCGTAGACGGCGAGCGGCACATGCCGCGCGATGAACCCGGGCCAAACCACGTGATCGGCGAGGCGATCGTATTCGGCGAGGATGCTCGTAACGGTTGGCGGTTCCTGACCGGACACCGCGGCTGGGACGAGCGCCAACAACGCCCATGTCATCGCGCGCAGCTTCACGTGCTGGTGTCTCCCGTTTCGGCGGCAGTTTCCCACAACGGTAAGGATGCGCGGGACGCCCGGGTCGTTGCATCTCGTCTGGGTCGCAGAGATCAAACGCGGCTCAACCGGATCGCCCCGGTCCCGCCGTGGGCTCGCGAGCGCCGCCCGGTAATTCACGAAACGGTCGGTATGCGTCCCTTAGGTACTCGAGACGACTGCGGGTCGACGCCCTTCCGCCGGTGTGTAACCGGGGTCGAACGTCGGATCGCCAGGGTCGTCATCGTTTCCGTCATCGGGTCCGTTGGGTGGACGCGATCCATCCAAATCGTCGTCCGCGGCGTCGGCGCTCCACCACCTGAAGAACAGCACGGTGCCGGTGCCAAAAATAATGAACCCACCCAGCAGCTTCATGATGATTCCGGCAAGTTGTTGGTCGTCCGTAGCGCTCAAGCCTGAGACCCTGGGGGCGAGTTCATAGAGTGCGTAGAGCGGATAGTCCGCGAAGGTCATGAACGAGGCCGGAATAGTCGGGATGAAGATGTTGGCGAGCAGATAGAGCAGACGCCCCGGGTACGGCAGCGGCCGGAGCTCCGGCAGAGGTCCCAGAACCGGCCACCAAAACACGAACCCAGAGACGAGCCATGTCATGTTCACGGCGAACGAGCCCAACTGGGACGTCGTGAGCCCGTCGACGACGGCCGGGAAATGCGTACCCAGCATCACCAGATTGAAAATGACGAACGCGATGAGTGGCTGGGTCACGATCCGAGCGATCGCCAGTCGCGTTCGTCCCCGGATCGCTCGTCGCAACATCCACTGCGGAGCGCCGGAAATGATCAGCGGGGGGACGACGAACACGAAGAGGACGTACTGGAGCGTGTGAACGCTGAGAAGGTATCCGGCTCCCAGCGCACCTACCGGCCAGTCTGCGGCGATCCAAAACACGAGGAGTCCGAGCGCGGTGCGGACGATGAACTTGGGACTTCGTTGCGCTTCGGGTGTGTTCGGCGGTCTCAATCGACGGAACGCGAGAGCGTACGACGTGACGAACACCGCGATCAGCAGCCAAACCCCGATGTACGGCTGCCAGGTCCACGTCCATGCCTGCCCTTGAGCGGAACACCACCATGTCATCGCGTCCCTCGCCGCTCAAACGTGCGGACGCGGGGCCGGTCCGTCACCGTTTGTTCCACGTGGAGCGAACCAGGAGAGGCAGATCGTGTGCCCAATCGTGTTGGCGGGTTCCGAACGGGTACACGACGTGTGCGAGATTGTCGGTGGTGAAGGCGACGACTTGCGACGCGTGTCCAACCGTATACTCGTCCGCCGTGCTCGCTCGCGTCGCCGGCGGCAAGCGCAGCGTCTGTTGAATCTCGTTCACCTCGTCGAGCGGGCCCGTGAGACCGATAAACGAGCGGTCGAAACCGTGCAGCCAGGATCGGAGACGCTCCGGATCGTCTCTGTCAGGGTCGGTGGTGACCATGACCACCTTGATTTGGTTTGACACGTCCGGCGGAAGCTTTGCCAACACGGCCGCGAGGTTGGCCATGTGTATCGGACAGACATCGGGGCAGTTCGTGTAGCCAAAGAACAGTAACGTCACAAAGCCATCGGTCTCCCTCGAGAAGGAGAACGGCGTTCCGTCGGTCGCCGTGAGCGTGAAATCGACCTTCTCGACGGCGTCGGGGAGTAGCACGCCACGCAGGTCCTGCGGGCCGCGCGCAGGGACGCGTTGGCAGGAACTGAACAGGAAGACGATCGAGATGAGTCCGAGAGCCGACGCTCGCCGGACGGTGACTAATACATTGCCCAGTTGTCGAGCCAACCGTTTTGGATGGTGACGAGCCCCCGGAGCGGACGCAGCGCGTTGTCCAGCTTGCAGCTGTCGTAGTACACCGA
>JBFIZG010000471.1:0-2986 GCA_041604955.1 Gemmatimonadales bacterium
CACCTGCACGAGACAGGGTCGAGGCGGCGAGACGGGCCTGGGCCTAGACGGCGGCCGTGGGAAGCCACACCGTGAAACTGCTCCCCCCGTCGACCTCACTCGACACCGTGATTCGCCCGTCCTGCAACTCCGCCAGCAATCGCGCGATGGTCAGACCCAATCCGGCGCCGCCAAGGGCGCGGTTCCGCGATTGGTCGACTCGATAGAACCGGTCGAAGATGTGTTCGAGATGCTCCGCGGATATGCCTGGCCCGGTGTCACGCACCTCGACCCCGACTTCACCGTCGCGATGACGGACGGTGATCGTCACCGATCCGTGCGTGGTGTACCGAACGGCGTTCGACGCCAGGTTCAGTAAGACATGCCGTGTCCGGTCGGGATCGCCGAGGACTACCGCCCCATTCTCGACCTCCGATCGGACCGTGAGACCACGATCGATCGCCATCGCCTGCGTGATTTCCTCGACTTCCTTCACGACCGTGCGGAGATCGAACGGTCGTCGTTCCAGCGCGATCTGCTGACTGCCACCTCGTGCAATCAACAAGAGGTCATCGACCATCTTGTTGGTGCGTTCGACTTCACGTTGAATTGCCGTGAGGGCTTCCCGCAGTTCTTCCGGCGTCCGACCCGGTGCCAGCGCCCACTGCGCCTGTCCCCGCAGGTGCGAGAGCGGAGTTCTGAGTTCATGACTCGCATCGCCGGTAAACGACTCCAGGGCTCGGTGCGAGCGATCGACACGCTCCAGCATCCGATTGATCGCCTCCGCCAGCTCGGTTACTTCAACCTGTCCGGTGGGAACGGTCAACCGCCGGTCGAGATCGGCCGGCCCGATCGTGCGGGTTTCGCTGGCGACCTGCTCGAGAGGCTGCAGGGCATTCTGCACCGTCTGCCGTGCACCGCGCCGCGCAAAGTAGATCGCGGCCGGGAGGATCAACACGGCCGCCGCACTCAACGCCACGAGCACCCACACCGTGGGCATGCGACTGCCAATCATGTAGATATCGAAGTCTCCCGATTCGCGATGAAGCACACGCGACTGCCAACGTGCGCGCTCCGCAATCGCTTCGAGCACTACCGCGCGTACCTCCGCCGGGGTTGCCGCCGCCGCCAGCCCCGCCAACCGCTTGGCCGGCATGGTGGGCGAGAGAAAGTACACGGCGCCGTCGCCGCCGCCGGGCGCCCGCGTGATCGCAAACTGCTGCCCCATACCGACGAGCTGATCCGCCAGCATCTCGGGAGCGACCGTCGTGGGGCTGCCCTCGGGATCCGCATAGAGACCGAGCAGCGATTCAACGACGTCAGCCGTGCGCTCGAGGCTTCGCCGCACTTGCACCTCACCCATCACCGCGGACACCAGGATGACGAGACCCGCGTACGCCGCGACGGTCGTTCCGGCAACCGCGCTGAACCGGCCAACGAGTTCCTCGCCGAGGTGACGTTCTCTCATTCGGGGTCCAGCCGGTATCCCACACCTCGGACCGTGCGGAGCGGCAACGCCTTCTCGGCCGAGGAGAGCTTCTTTCGGAGATAGTTCACATAGACGTCGACGACGTTGGTTTCCGTATCGAACTTGTAATTCCACACCGCTTCGGCGATTCGCGATCGGGAGACGGTTCGGCCCGAGTTGCGCATGAGAAATTCCAACAGCGAAAACTCGCGCGGGCTCAAATCCACCATCTTGCCGGTCCGCGTCACCCGTCGCGCAATGGCGTCGAGCCGGAGGTCGCCAACTGTGAGCTGCGCGTCGTTCGCACGGAACTTGGAACGCCGTATGAGGGCTTGCACCCGAGCCATCAGTTCACTCAGATCAAACGGCTTGCAGAGATAGTCGTCCGCTCCCGTCTCCAATCCCCGGACGCGAAACGGCACCTCGTCACGCGCCGTCAACATCAATACCGGCGTCCTGACGGCTCGTCCTCTCAATTCCTCTAACACGCTGAAACCGTCCCGATGCGGCAGCATCAAATCCAATACGATGCAGTCGTAACCACGACCGAGCGCCCGCTCGAGTCCCTCGTCGCCCGATTCGGCTTCATCGACGGCGTAACCTTCCTCACGGAAAGCTTTGCGGAGAAATCCCCGCAAATAGCGATCGTCTTCCACCAGCAATACCTGCATGGTGGGAACTTACGGTCTCGTGAACTCGCTGAACAGGATCCGCGTGCGTCATTAGAGATTTCTAATCACGGGGTAGACGACGTCGCTCCTTGACGGAGCGGACTCTAGCACGTCGATTGGCAGGTTCATCGCATGGAGGTCGACCGGTGAATACGCTCGCAGCAGACCTGATTCGCGTAGGCGTCGCGGTGACCGTGGCGGCGATGTCATCACAGACGGCCGTGGCGCAGGTTCGGGAAGCCACGCCGATCCGGCAGTCTCGCCTGAACTCCGAGACCGCGACGATCAAACCACTCACGCTCCGCGATGCTTCCCGAGACGACCGATGGTTTGCGTTGGGCGTCCGGGACGTGCGTTGGGCGCCGGACGGATCGGTCGTCTACTTCCGTTGGAATCACACGCCCCGCGCGACCGATGTGCCCGAGGCGGATCCGTGGTTCCGGACCGATCGTGACGGGCGGTGGGTCGAACAGGTCCCCGACGAGGAGACGAGCGTCATTCCTGCCGCCGACGTTCACTGGAGCCGGGACGGACAGTACGCCACCTGGATCCACGGAGGGAACGTGTTCGTGTTCGACCGCGCAGCCGGTGGCGCGGGCCGGCGAGTGGTTTCGCTCGGCGAGCCGGCCGCACGGGCGCGAGTTACCGGCGCCGGACGCGCCGTGGACTTCGAAGTGGACGAGGCACTCTACCGCTACCACGTTGGCGATGGCGCCTTGGAAATTCTCGCGGCTCGGGTGACCACAGACTCGAGCGAGAAAACAGACGCGGCTCGATGGCTGGCCGCTCAACAGCGAGAACTGTTCGAGCACATCCGACGGCTCGAGTCCGAGCGAGCACAGAGTGCAATCATCCGCCGTTCACCGGC
>JBFIZG010000472.1:0-2978 GCA_041604955.1 Gemmatimonadales bacterium
GATCCGGGAACCCGGTGGCCGCGTTCCGGGTGTTGGAGAACATCGTGAGGCCCACTTCCTGACCGGTGGCAGGATCGATCGGGCTCCTCAGGTACTTCACGCCCACGAACCCCGGGTTGGCAGCAAACGGCGCTCCAAAGATTTCGGGAGGGAACGACCAGTTGGACTCTAAGAAGTCCGACTTGTACGCGATTGCCATGTCGAACGGGAGAATGGCGGTCGAGTAGTTCGCGCCTGCGCTCCCGACGTCCGGGTCCATGTAGAACGCGGCGTAGAGATTCTCGATCCGATACCCCCCGGCCGGTACCGAGACGCCCAACTTGCCTGAAACCTCGTCCTGATAATCACGCCCAACGGCGGCAATCTCGTTCCGGATTTCCGCCGGTACCGAGGCGTACGCGGCCGGGTCGCTGGCCGTCACGTTGTAGAACGTATAGATGAAGTAGACGATGTCTTCGTTCCCGGACGGGAAGTTCCAGGCGACACCGCGTTCCTCCACGAGGATTCCCATCGGGTGCGTACGCCCTGAGAGCAGGCTCGCGTTGCCGTCCCAGGTCCGGACCCACACGTCCTGTTGGGAAATGCTGTTTCTCCCCAGCAGCACGTCATTGTAAATGTCCGAGTCGCGGACAACCGCACCGACGGGCCAGTTGGACGCGTCGGCTGGGTCGAGCGAGTTGTAGGTCAGCGTGACGCCGTCACCTTGGCGCTGCGTTCCGCGGGCGTCCATGAAGTACGCGCCGACGGTATCACCGGCCCATTCGAATCCGGCGGTGCTTGGGATCACCCCGGCCAACTGGAGACCCGAATTGAAGATGTACTGATCGGGCGTTCCCTTCGGCCAGAACCCACCACCAAGCACCGGTGAGTTCGTACCGTCCACACAGACCTCGCCGAGGTTGTTGATGTTGCACTCGACGCGGTTGACATTGACCAGGACGTTGACCGCGGCCTTGAGGTTGAAGCCCTGCCGGTTCCGTCCTTTCTCCGGCCCGGGGAGCGCGGCAGCAGCCGTGGCAACGAATCCAAACAGCGCCACGAGTACTCCTACCGAGACCCCCTGACTAAACGATCTTGAACTCATAATCATCAAGTCCTCTATGCGTGAAAGACGATTGGGTGGCGTCGGCCGTGATGCCGACGCCACCCGAGTCAGCCGTCCCTCTTTAGAAGGTCATCTCGACACCCAACCTGATGTGCCGAGGAGACCCAAAGAACGTGTGGGAACCATTATTCAACTGATACCACGACGTCAGCGCGGTGGTTTGCTCGTCACGATCGTAGAACCCGTCGCCGTTACCGAACCGGGCTTCGACCCCTTGCAGCAACAGACAATCGACCACGCCGCCCTGGCCAGCCCAGTTACGGCAATCGCCACGGAGGTCGACTGCGCGTACCGATGCGCCTTCCTTCGTGACCGTCGTCAGGCGACCGCCCGCTTCGTTCTCGAGCCGCCCGAGCTCAGGATCGATCACGAGCCGCTCGAACTCCTCGTTCACGATGTCGCCCGTCTCTGCAAACAGCCCGAGCGTGTTCGTGAAGTTCAAGAGGTTCCGAATATCGGCGAACACGTTCCACTGCGTCCCGCGGTACGTGAATCCACGAGTGACGCGAATGTCGAGGAACTTTGTCCACGGGAGGGACGACGCGTTCAGGTTGTCGTCCTCACGCTCGGCCACCAGGCCGAAGCCGGTCCCGCCAAACGAAACCTGGCCGTTTCCGAGATTCTCGAGCCGTGTGTACGGAAGCCCACTCACTACGCGGAACCGCGCAAACACGCCGCCGTTTTCGATGATCGGGCCGTACCACGTGTTCTCAGCGAACCCATCCGGGAAGTTGAACGCCAGCGACCCGGAAATGTTGTGGGTCCGGTCCTGGTCGGTCCGCAGGTTGGCTTGGGCCGGCGGCAACCGGTCACCCGTGATCGCCGAAATCTGGCGTGACTGCGTGTTCAGATAGGAGAAGGGATTCGACCCGGTCCCCTTCGACTGCTGCACCGTATAGGCCAAGCTGCCGCTGAACCAGTTGGAGTAACGCCCGATCAGCCCAACGTCGATGCCTCGCGAGTTCCCGAAGTCGGCGTTGGTGAGCACGTTGAAGTTCTGAATCCGCTGTGTGAGCGGATCGTCGAACGGGAGGATTCGATACGCGAAGTCCTGCGCCTTGTCCTTGTTGTACGCCGAGATGTCCAGCGCCAAGTCCTGCGAGAAGGCGTGACGGATACCAAATTCGAAGATGATGGTCTTTCCGAAATCGACGTCACCGCCGAACTGATCGTTCGTATTGGTGACAGAAAGATCGTTGTTCTTCCCGTTCAGCATCGCCTGCGCTTCCGGCGTCTGCGTCTGGTGCGCGTACGACAGCCGGAAGTTCGTCCGGTCCGTCACCGGGAACGACACCCGAATCCTCGGCGAGAGCGACGAATGCGAGTCCGCGCGCCGCATCTGTGCGGTCGGATTCGCCGGATTGAAGTCCGGGTGCGTAAAGATGCGTCCTGGAACGATCGGGAACAGCGCCTTGGAATCGAAATAATCCCAGCGAATACCCAGCTCGAGCACGACGTCTCCGAGATCGAGCCGGTCCTGCGCATAGGCAGCATACCGCACCGGGTCCTCGGTATAGACCTCGGCGAAGCTCTGCCGGAGCATGCCGCTCCGGAACACGTTCAACCGACCCTGTTGGAACTCACCACCGAACTTGAGCCGGTTGAACCGGTCGAACTGCCAGTCGACGTTCAACCGTCCGATGATCCGGCGCTCGCTCTCGAGCGCGAGGAACTGATCGACGCCACCGGTTGGGAACGCGCCGCCCGCAACACCCCAGGGGTTCATGCGATACGCCTGGTTGTTGCGGAGATCGTCGCGATCGAGCAGCGGGACCCTGGTCCCCTGATTGAGCCGCGTATTGTTGACCAGCTGATCCCAGTCAGCCTGCGACTTGAGCTGCCGCACGGCCCGGTCGCCGGTGTCGTCGGAGAA
>JBFIZG010000473.1:0-2974 GCA_041604955.1 Gemmatimonadales bacterium
CCCTCCGCCATGCCATCGGCCGAACCGCCTCAAACACCTGCCTAGGGACCGGACGCAATGCGTTCCAGAACCTCGGAGTCGATTTCATGGCCTCCGGCGAATCGAACGATGCGGGTCGGGACTCCCATGTCATTTGCACGCTCCACGTCCGACTCAAGATCGTCTTCGTTGAGGAACCGGTCGCGCGACCCGACCACGATCGTGATCCCCGCGTGTCCGACCGACCCCTGAAGTCCTCGTTCGTTCAGGTCCTTGGGAAGCCCGGCGCCCCACAGGATCAATTGATGCACGGACGGACGCGACGCCGCCCAGCGACAGGCCGTATGTGCTCCCTGTGAGAAACCGAGCACCGTGAGGCGAGCATCCGCGCGACATGCCTCATGATATACGGCATCGAGAAACACGAGGTAGTCCGCAATCTCGGCCTCGCGGAACTCGCGTGTCATCCACGATGCCCCGACACGCTTGTGATCCGTGTGGTAGAAGCGTGAAAGGCCCTCCGGGGCAATCACGAAATGCTCGCGAGCGACCACGCCAAAATGCTCAATGAACTCGGCTGCCAGCTCGCCGTAGCCATGCAACACCAACCAGACTTCGTTCGATTCCGGGTCCCCGAGCGTGAAGTATCGGGCACTTCTCCGAACGCTGATTGTGTTTTCGACGACGCTCACGATTCGCTAAGAATATCGCGGACAATCTTCATGTGGTGCTTCGTGTGTACGTGAACGAAGCGAATCCATTGTCGAGGAGTCAGAAAGCCGAAGACCGGGTGCCGGAACTGTTGCTGGGACCGTGCCACCTGGTGTCGTTCGGCGTCGATCGTGTCCAGATGCCTTACCTGTGTCTCGATCGTGTCCCGAAGGCGATCGATGTTGACCGGCGTGTCAGGCAGTGCAGCAGACGGTGCTCTGCCGATGCCGCGAGGAATAAAGCCGGTGCCAAGAACGAATCGGCCCGTGGCCGTTGGTTTGCCGCTCTCGGCAAACTCTTTACCTCTGGTCAGGATGGCGACAAGGCTCGACAGGACCCAGCGATTCGCCTTCGACACATGCGCTATCTGTTCGGCCGGTGTCCACGCTGAGACTTTTGGAACGACACGATCGCGCGCGGCCTGTTCCATCGACAAGACATCTGTGATCTCATCGTATAGTCGGCGAATTGCCGAAATGTCCCTTTCGATCGTCATTCGGTCAATCGATACGATATGGGTTATATCCCCTCGGTGAAGGCGTACTGCTCGAACGCCAGTTCAGCCGTCCCGAACCACCTGTAGGAGTCCTCGCGGAAAGACTTGAATGACTCGTAGACTTCTCGATATTGCGGATCTGCAGCAGCATGCTCCTCCATGACGGCAAAGGCCTCCCTTTTCGCAGCGTCCATCACGTCGCTGGGAAACGGCTTGAGCACGACCCCCGCCGCTACGAGCCGACCCAGGGCCGGTGGATTCTGCGCGTCATACTTCGCCAACATCCGTACGTTTGCTTCCGCTGCCGTCGAGGCGAGTGCCTCCTTGTATGTCGTCGGCAATTCGTCCCACGCCTTGCGATTGACGTAGAACGTGAGACCGGGTCCGGGCTCCCACCATCCGGGGTAGTAGTAGTTCTTGACCACCTTGTGAAAGCCCAGCTTTTCATCGTCGTAAGGCCCGACCCATTCGGTGGCGTCGATCGCTCCACGCTCCAGTGCCGGATAGATCTCTCCGCCCGATATAAGCTGAACGTTAACGCCGAGTCGGTCCATGACCTGGCCGCCGAGTCCCGGGATGCGCATCTTTATGCCGCGAAGGTCGGCCAATGAACCGATGTCACGTCGGAACCACCCGCCCATCTGAACGCCCGTGTTTCCTCCCGGGAAGTTCACGACCCCGAAGTCTGCGAACAGCCCGCGCAGCAACTCAAGTCCACCGCCGTAATAAATCCATGCGTTCAGCATGCGCGCGGAGAGTCCAAATGGGACGCACGTATCGAAGGCAAACGCAGGGTTCTTGCCAACGTAGTAATAGCTTGCACTATGCCCTATTTGTACGGTACCCGTCTGGACGGCGCCCAACACCTCGAGAGCAGGAACCAGCTCGCCGCCGGGGTAAGGACGGATTCGAAACCGACCGTTCGTTAGTGCGCCAACACGCTCGGCTAGCACCTCTGACGCTCCGTATATGGTGTCAAGCGATCGGCTGAAGCTTGACGCCAGTCGCCACGTAACGTTCTTCTCTGTCTGAACTGCGGGCGCCGAGCCCGAGTCGGCCGAGTCTCCACACGCAGCCAATATCGAGCCCGCGCCGGCCGTGCCGAGAGCTGTCTTCTTTAAGAATTTTCGTCTCTTCATTGCTGTGCTGCAAGTGTTATTCGGCCGCATTCGGATAATAGTCGGCTACGGCCTGCAAGCGCAAACCGGCCCGGATCCCCGCGACCGCCGTCCTTGCCATGCAGGCGCTCGTTAGCGAAATTCCACCCGAAGCAAACGCTCCTCTTTGTGAATTTAGAGTTGGTGCTCACACCTTGGCGGACAGAATTGATCGTGATCGCACCTCCGCTCTCTTAACGTCAGCGCAGGCCGAGGAAATAGCGCGGCGTGTCATTGGCCTCGCGTCGGCCGATCAGACGCGTGTCAATATCACCCATGAGCGTAGAAGCAATACCAGGTTCGCACTCAACCGAATCACAACCTCGGGTGAGTCGGAAGATCTTCGGATTACGGTAACGTGTACGTTCGGTCGACGGCGCGCGGCGATCACAACAAATCGAAACGACGCTGAAGGCTTGGCCAAAGCTGTCGAGAAAGCGGAGGCCATGGCGAGATTGTCGCCGGAAGATCCCGAGCTCGTGCCGGAGCTGCTGCCGCAGACGCTGCTGGAAATCGAAGGGTTCTACGAGTCAACTGCGCATCTTGATGCGCGTGGCCGTGCCGAGGTGGCCGCATCCGCAATAAAGGTGGTGTCCGCGGCGGGCGATCTCTCGGCATTTGGGTTCCTGGA
>JBFIZG010000474.1:0-2972 GCA_041604955.1 Gemmatimonadales bacterium
CACGATTCCCAACGAGAAGAAGGGGCTGCTGTCGTTCTTTCGCCGCATCGGCGCGAAGCCCGGTCAGGAGCCCACGTCGATCAGCCCCGACGACTTCTCCCGCATCGCCGCGGAGCACGACCTGATTCTGCGTCCGGCGGAGGGCGAGTGAGCATGAACGAGCCGCGTGAAGAACGTCGGATCGACTACGTCGAGCTCCAGGTCTCCGACATGGCGGCAACGAAAAAGTTCTACGGCGGGCTGTTCGGCTGGGAGTTCGTCGACTACGGTCCGGACTATGCATCCTTCAACGACGGGAGGCTCGACGGAGGTTTCGCCGTCGTCGACAAGGTATCCGTCGGGGCGGTGCTGTTGGTCTTCTATTCGAAGGACCTCGAGGCTCTCATCCAGCAAATCGAGGAGCACGGAGGGCGTATCGTCAAGCCGACCTTCGAGTTCCCCGGCGGGCGTCGGTTCCACTTCGCCGACCCCAGTGGCAACGAGCTCGCCGCGTGGTCGGATCGATAGCGGACCGACCGTCGCGTCACCGCCTCTCGCTCGTTTGTGCATCCGCCACGAGCCGTCGCTTCTGACAACCGATCGAGAGTTCCGCTCGATGTCGCGTTGTCCTTTGCGCCTGCAGCGAGCTTGATGCTGCAATCTGCGCGAGCTGCGAGCACGTAGCGTCCGAACGTGTGTCCCCTGTGATAGAGAGTTGATGAATGGGGCAGATTCGCTCGTCGACCACGTCGAAGGAGCGTTCTCAATCGCGGCCAAAATGCCACGATCATGACTCCAGAGGGTTGACTCAATCAGCGCAACCCAAACCGTGTCTGTGCCCGACGCCCGTCTGAAGCCCCGCGGGCCCTGTTATTTGGGCGTCGCGTGATTCCGTACCGTCCTCGTCAGCATTGCGACATCAATTTGCGTTATAACTCCGTCCTGGAGGCACCAGGCACGCCATGATGATCCTCGAGCAGCGTGAGGGTCCGGCAACGGTCGTCCTGCGTTCCGACCCTATCGAAACGGTACTCGGTGACAGCGCGTTCGACGCGGTTGTGTCCAGCGACGATTCCGATCTCTCGATGTCCGGAGGCATGTCAAAGCTGCTCGCCCGTATGGCGGGACCGATTATGGTCGAAGAGGCACGCAGGAATGCCCCTTACGCCGTCGGAACAGTCGTGACGAGTTCGGCCGGTGATCTTCCTCTACGGTACATACTGCACGCGGTGACGGTCGATCGGACTGCTCAGATCTTGCCAACGGAACGGACCATCGTAGAGCTCGCTCGAGCGATCTTCGTGCAGTGCGAGACACTTCGAATCCGCCGCGTTGCCTTGCCAGCCATCGAGGCAGGCGCGGCCGCATTCGACGCGCAGCGATCGGCAAGCCTGGTGCTGGGCGTCCTGCGGCAACACTTGCGGGACCGGAGCATTCTCGAACGAGTCGTCTTCGCGTTACCCGGAAGCGAGGAGTACCTCACTGCGCTTGGCGTAGACGAATCTTCGCCGGACGAGATGAGAATCCGGCGCGACGTGCGACGACTTTACGGGGACTCCTCTGAATTGAGTGGTGCGATGGGCCCCGTCCGCGGCACGCCCGTTGCCAGGCACTGGTGGACTTTTTGGCGGCGGGCCAGTCCACCGCAGACGACGCCAGAGGGACCCGAATGCCGCGTGGGTGACACCCCGTACGTGGATGCCATGGCGCCCGTCCTCGAGGCTCATCCGGTGTTGAACCATCGTTACGTGCTGCTCGAGCAGATCGGTCGCGGAGGAATGGGAATCGTCCACCTCGCCTGGGATTTGGTGTTGCGCAAGGTCGTGGCGATCAAGACTCTCCGCAGCGAGTTGTGCAGCAGCGGAGCGCTGGATCTCTTGCGGCAAGAGGCGTCGACCGCGATGGAGCTCACTCACGAAAACATCGTCCGTTTCTATCACTTCGAGCCGTCTCTTGGCGTCTGTGGACCGTTCATCGTGATGGAGTATGTTGACTGGGCTTCGGGTGAGAAGTGGATTGCCAATTCCGGCGCGACGAGACTGCCCGTGGGAGCGGTGGTCGCGGTGGGCCAGCAACTCTGTCGGGCTCTGGCCTACGCTCACGATCGAGGGTTTCTCCACAACGACATCAAACCCGGAAATGTCTTCGTGGACCAAGCTGCGCAGCGTGCCAAGCTTGCCGACTTCGGCTTGGCTCGTGTAATGGCCAAGGACTCGCAAGCCCTGCTCGCATTGTGGCCCTTCGGGACGCCCGCTTATATGGCGCCGGAGCAGCGCGAGCCGGTTGCCAAGCTCGGACCGCACACAGACATCTATCAACTGGGTGCGACCCTGTGGGATTTTCTCACCGGCGTGAGACCGGATCGCGAGCGTGTGATGCCGGACGGAATTGAGAACCGAAGAAGGGATCTGTTGATGGTGGTCAAAAAAGCGATGGCGACCGATCCCGCCGAACGACCTCGTCAGGTTGAAGAGTTTGCCGCGATGCTTCGAGGTTGAGTTCGCGTCATGGCCCCGACGATCCATTTCATCCTCATCTCACTCGTCGCGCTCACGGCCATTTTTCTTGCCGCCAGGAACCGTCCACCCAAGCGCGGACTGGAAAGCTGGCTGGGCGGTATCGGGGCAGCCCTGCTGCTGTCCCTGGTGGCGCTTAGCCTTTCCATGCACATGTGCACTCGCGGAACCGCCTTCCAGCAGTGGTTTGTCCCGGCACTCTCCGTCATCGTCGTCTGGGGATTCGTCGAATCCCGGCGCACGCGCTTGATCTACTTCACGATCGCCACGATCCTCGCCATCGGCCTCAGTCTCCATTACGCCGGTTTTGTCCATCAAAAAGGGTGGATCGGTAATCCCGGCAGCAAGGTTCCCGACGCCGCCGGCAAGACCGAGCCTCAGTGGCACACATTCCTGACCGGCATCTACCGCTACGACGAGTAACGAAGCGCGCCGGTAGGTGGTTGCTGCCTCGACGCGGCTCCGTCTCCGTCGTGC
>JBFIZG010000475.1:0-2970 GCA_041604955.1 Gemmatimonadales bacterium
CACTTGATCGTGCGGCCCGAAACGGCCGTGTTGAAGCGAATCATGATATGCGGTTGGAAGATGATGCCGAACGAGAGTACCACAACGAAACCGAACCACATTCCCGGGGTGAAGAACCCTTCAGGCCCGGGGAGTGTGAGCAGATCCGGGCGTTCCGCGACGACCTGACGCCAGAGATCAAACGGTCCACCGAAGAGTTTGAACGCGAGGACCAACGCTCCGATCCAAACGGCAACGTACATCCAGACACCCTGAACGACGTCCGTCCAGTACACTGCCCGTAATCCACCGGCAACCAAGTACCCTGCCGCGACCACGAGGAGGATGAGTGTGCCCAGCTCGAACGGAATGCGTCCCCCCGACGCCACTTCGAGGATATATCCAAGGCCCTGTGCCTGAACCTGGATATAGAGAATCGTGAAGAGTACGGAGACGATGGCAACGACGATCCGGACGGCTTCACTTTCATAAAAATCGGCAAGCATGTCGGCTGGCGTGATATAGCCGAACCGTTTTCCCAGCGCCCAAATCCGGCTCCCAACGACATAGGTGATGGCGCCGACGAGCACCGTCCAGGCGCCTGCATTCCAAAAACCGATACCGTGCGTGTAGAAGAACCCACCGGATCCCAGAAACGCGAAGGCCGAGTGATAGGTGGCGACGACGGTGAGATAGAGAACGATGAAACCGGCCTTCCGTCCGTAGAGCAGGAAATCTTCGAGATCGACGCTCAATCGGCGGTTCGCCACGAATCCGAGGATCATGGTGATCACCAGATACGTGAAGATCAAACTGGTCGCGACGGCCCAGGCTTCCATCTACACGTCCCGACGCCGTGCCCAGATGAGAACGCCGATCAACGCGACGTAAATGACGAGGAGGTAGACGTAGAGGAACGGCATCCCGAGTATCGTCGGCTCGATGCGGTTTGCGAGCGACGAAACGAATGGTGGTTGGGTGAGGGCAAACAATGCCACAAACAGTATGACGGCTGTCCAGCCGTGTCGCGTTCGCGGCCGATAGTGCGACCGATACTCCGGGTACGAGTCGTTCGTGCGATCGGGTTCCGGCATGATGGCATCGTCAGAAAAAGGGGGGAGAAAGTAGTCGAACCGCGTGGATGAGTGCAAGAAACGGAGCCAGGCCGTCGTGATCCTAGTCCAACCGTCCATGGACTCGTATCTTGAGGCGCAGTGCCGAACCCCGATAGGAGGCCGGTACGTTGAGCGGACAGGACGAAGGCCAAGACTCTTCAGTCAATCCCCAGTCGGGACGTTCGCTCGACGAGCGGGTATCGAGCCTGGAGCAGTCGGTCCAAGCCCTGGAAACTACGGTTCGCGATCTGATCAATGCGCTTGCCCGCCGGGAACGCGTCGGCGCGCCGCCTCCGCCCCCGCCCCCGTCCCCGTCACGCGAAGCACGCCATGCGCCGCGGTCGAATGCTGCTGGATATCCCCGTAAATCATTTCCAACTGCTCAGAGTCCTGGCGTCCAAGAAACCACTGGGGTCCTGAGGGAAGCCTTTGGCAGCATCAAGAACAAGAGCGCCGGCTTTTGGCTCAGTCGGCTCGGCATTGGCCTCCTTCTCCTGGGTGTGGCGTTCCTGTTCAAATACGCTGTCGATGAAGGTTGGCTCACACCACACATTCGCATCGCGTTTGGGCTCGCGCTCGGGGTTGCGCTGGCCGCGATCGGCATCCGTGTGGAGCGCACACAGCGCTGGTTCGCTCCGGTCATGTTGGGAGGCGCCGCGGCCACATTCTATATCACCGGGTTCGCGGCTTTTCAGTTTTTCGAGCTCGTAGGGTATACGGTCGCGTTTGTTTTCATGGTCGCAGTCACCGCCTACACGCTTTGGGCCGCGCTCCATTCGGACGCCCCGGTGCTCGCGGTCATTGGTGCGCTTGGCGGGCTGGGTACACCGTTCCTTCTATATACCGAGAGCGGTTCAGTGGCCGGCCTGGTCATGTACACGTGCATCGTTCTTCTCGGCACGAGCGGGATCTATCTGAACCGCGGCTGGCTCAGCCTGCTCTGGACCACGGTGCTCGCGGGGTGGGCGGTACTCGGCGTGGGGCTCGCACAGGTCGCCACCAATACCGGGTCGACGACGCTCACCGACCAATGGGCGCTCCAGGTCGCGGCGCTCGTGGCGCTGTTCGTGTTTTGGGTGGTCCCGGTTGCCCGTGAAGCACTCATCGTCAAGAACCCCGGCGCCTGGCACCAGCCCCCGAGAGCGACGCTCGCCCGCATGCTGGGTATGCCGGAAGACCGGATTCTTGCGAGGAGCGCACAAACGCTGGTGCTCTCCGTTCCCATCGCGGTGTTCTTCTTTGCGCGGGAAAGCTGGCCGTACTCGGATTGGATCGCCAGTGTCGTTGCGGGCGCTCTGGTGGTGTTTCTCCTGGCCGCGTGGTGGCAGCTTGGCGACGGTAAGATCGACACTCGCATACGCTCGATGCACGCCGTTGGGGCATCGATCCTCGTGGCGATCGGGCTGCAGTATGCCTTTCAGAATCATACGCTGCTGGTCACCTGGGCGGTCGAGGTGTTGGTACTTCATTTCGCTGCCCGCCGACTGAACGAGCGTTCGCTGGCGTTTACCGCGCATGTTTTGTTTCTCATCGTTTTGGTTTGGTTGGGGGCGCGCTTCGTAGACCGCCCCGACGTCGCCGCGGTGCTCAACCCCGCTGCATTGGCGAATGCGTTGGCGGTCTTAGCAGTAGTAGCGGCGTCCTTTCAGCTTTCGAGCGAAAGCGCCAGACGACGGTATCGCCTGGCCGCGATCTTCGGGTTCGTGGGTTTGTGTTGGAGCGAACTGGGGGCATTGCCCGACGGTGCTCGATACATCCTGGTTGCCTGGGCGGCCATCGGAGTCGGGTTGCTGTATATCGCACGCCGGAGCGGCGATCGGTACTACCGGTATGCGGGTCACCTGCTGTATGCCGCCACCGGTTACTGGCTGGCTAC
>JBFIZG010000476.1:0-2954 GCA_041604955.1 Gemmatimonadales bacterium
ATCGCCCCATCCGTTCGCGTGACCTTCTCGACGCCAGCGCCGATCTCGGCTGGGTGCGTTTCGACGACGGCCGCTCGGAGGAGAATCGCGCGCTCTGGCAGGGTGTCTACCGCACCGCGCGAATTCCGGACTGGGCGTTTGACTTGGCGTGCGAGCGGGGCATGGGCCAACGTCTCCTGGTGATCGTCGAGGATTGGTGTGGCGATGCGAGCAACACGGTTCCCGTCCTCGCGCGCTTGGGTGACGAAGCCGATTGTCTGGAGATGCGGGTGATTCGCCGTGATGAGCATCCGGCGGTCATGGATCGGTACCTGACCAACGGGTCCCGATCGATCCCGATCGTCATCGTCTTGAGCGAGCATTTCGAGGAATTGGGGCATTGGGGGCCGCGACCGAGCGAGCTACAGCAATGGGTCATGACGAACAAGCCTGTCATGCCGGCGGACGAACTCTATCCAAAGGTGAGGCGGTGGTACGCCAAGGACAGGGGCCTAGCCACGATCCGAGAGGTTCTTGGGATACTCCAGGCGACTGACGGGGAGGACGGGATCGCTCACCCAGCCGCTGGTTAGAAGGACCAGCGGGAGTGGACGTATGGGCGAAGCCCGTCATCCGAAACGCCAAAGCTCAAGCCGAGCACGCCCGCGCGACCAATCGTGGCGACAACACCGCTGCCGCCGCCCACGTGCATCCCGTTCGTGGTCAGGCGAAACCCGCCGTCGGTGAACACCCGCCCGGCGTCGACGAACCCGATGAGTGACACGCTCACCACCTGCCGCTGTCCTGCGGCGCGATACCGGACGTCGAAGTTGGATATGAGCTTGTGTGGTCCGAGAAATCGATGCCGCGCAAAGCCTCGATGAGACATCGATCCGCCCACTCCCCCAAAGGCGCGGTCGCTGGCGTCGATGCGGTACAGTGAGCCGAGCGGCGGTGAGCCGGTCATGGACTGTCCGAGAACGCGACCGGCGAGTGTGACTTTGTCTGAGACAGGCACGTACGCCGCAGCCGAAACGATCTTGTTCGTGTAGGTGACGTCGCCGGCCACGCTCGCGTCGGCACGTCCAAGAAGCGCCTGAATGAGCACGCCGCCAGATGGGGTGACTTCGTCGTCCCGCGTATCGAAGACGAGGCCGAATCGGGCAGTCATTTCGTTGGTGCCGATGCCGATGTTTGGATCGTTGTCGAGCGCGAGTAGTGTGCGCCCCGGAAGCGTGTCCATGCGCCACCGTTCGGCGTGGAACCCCACCAGTACGCGAAGATCCGAGACGATTCGCCGCTGCACCTCCCCACGCACAAATACCCGGCGCACATCGGAACGATAGAAATGCTTCTGGCCTTCAGTGACGTTGTCCCTGTCGAACTCCGTGTCGTTGCCGACCCCGAAATAGCCTTCGCGCGCCAACCGCTGTGCGTCGAAACTCAGCAGGAAACGCCATCCCGGTACGAGGTTCGGCATACGCGCCTCGGTTCGGAACCATCTACTCCCCGAGGTAGAGAGTTGACCGTCGATGGACAGTTTGGCGCGGTACGGGGGCGGGTCGCTCCAGTCTTCAAACCCCGGCGGCAGGATCTGCTCATAATAGAGACCCACGACCAAGCCCTCACGGGATGTGTAAAAGAGCTTCGGGTACCCAGCCCCAATCCAGTTTGGGCCGATGGTTGGCAGCCTCGGGATCTGTGCATCGGCGCGAGTGGCGACCAGCGCGCCGACGAGGAAAGACGTGATCAGGAGCAGCCGCACAGGTTAGCCCTCGTAGAGTGATGCCGTGTCTCGGAGCGATGCGGTGGTCCCGTCCCAGACGGCGTAGCGAGACTGACGGATCGATGCGGCTCCAAATTCGCCGTTCTTGTTCACCGCGTAGAACGTGAGCCCAAACCGGGGCCGTCCTCGTTCGTCGAGCAGCCGCGGTTCCGACGTCGCGACGACCCGGCGAAGCGTTTCCAACGCTGCGTCCGTCGGCTTCATGCCGCGGCGCATGAATTCGACGGTGAGAAAGGCTCCGCACACCTTGATGTTTGCCTCACCACGTCCCGTCGACCCCGCGGCCCCGACATCGTTGTCTGTGTATTGACCCGCTCCTATCAGAGGAGAGTCGCCGACCCGGCCGGGAATTTTCCATGCTAACCCGCTGGTTGTTGTGACCGATGACACGTCACCGTTCATGTTCACCACATTGCAATTGATTGTACCTGTCGGTCGCGGCACCATGGGGTGGTCTCTCGGCACGTCTATCCAATCGTCTGTCGCGCCTCGGTTTGCCCTCCAGGTGAGCCATCGCTGCCGGCTTCGTTCGGTGAGCAGGTCTTCCTCTTTGAATCCGTACGAGAGGGCAAATCGCTTGGCGCCTTCGCCGACGAGGAGAATATGGTCAGTGTAGAGCAGGACGTACTTTGCAACCACACTGGGCGTCTTGATACCCTCCAGCGCGCCGACTGCTCCCGCCCGCCGGGATGGTCCATGCATGCAGGAGGCGTCGAGCTGTACGACACCGTGTTCGTTGGGGAGGCCGCCGTACCCAACGGACGCATCGTCGGGATCGAGTTCCTGAATCTTGACTCCTTCGATGGCGGCATCCAGCGTGTCCATCCCTTCCGCCATCAGCAGTCCGGCACGCTCTACGGCCCGGCGACCGTTGCCCGAGGCAACGGCGATGTTGTGGTCGGGTCGTCTGGTGTGGACGGCCGGTCGTGCGGGTGCCGGTTTAGCGGTAACCCCAACCGTTGCAATGGTGGCCGCCCCTAGAAAGTCGCGCCTCGAGTATGACTGTGTCACGGTACACCTTCCTGTCGATGTCGTGAGCGTGTTCTGGCACGGCGTATTAACGGCGGTTTCGCGGTCCGTGTCAACTTGATTCCGTTGACTGCTCTACGTTAGGTTCCCGCGTTCTGGCACCGACCGGTGAGGTGGGTGATGGTTTCTGTGGTGCTGCCAGTGTATAACGAGCGTCCTA
>JBFIZG010000477.1:0-2949 GCA_041604955.1 Gemmatimonadales bacterium
ATATGAACGTGGCATCCAGCGGGAAAGTCGTTCCCGGGAAGGACGCCACCGAGACGCGCACGGGCGTCACGATCGAGGCCCGGTTAGATGAATTACCGGAACGGAGAACGCGGTAGCCACAATATGACGCGACGTCGGAAGTTTGTCGTTCGAGCCCTGGTACTGGCCGCCACGATGCTGGCCGTCCTGGCAGTGTGTGAACTCGTGCTCTTTCGCTTCATCTGGAAGCCAAGCGCCATACCCGCGGTTGCGTTCGAGAACGGCGTCCTCAAATACGCTCCCAACCAACGCGGCGTTCATCGCATAAAAAACGAGGTCGTCGCTTCGTTCCGGATCAACGACAACGGCTGGAATTCAGGACACGCGGAGTATATCCGCGAGAAAACCCCCGGCAAGGTCCGCATTGCCGTCATCGGTGACTCCTATGTGGAGGCGCTCGACGTCGACTACGATCAAAGTCTGGCGGAGCGCTTAGAGCGGTTAATCGGTCCGGACCAGGTCGAGGTCTATCGGTTCGGCAACAATGCGATACCGATGTCCCAGTACCTGCAGATGATGCGGTACGAGGTAGGTTCGTATCAGCCAGACGTCGTCATTGCGCTCCTTGTCCGCAGCAGTTTCGAGAACTCCTATTTGCGGCAACAGGGCGTCTACACGAGCAGTTTCTTGAAACTCCGGGTTGACTCAGGCACCGTCCTCGGCGAGATCGCACCTGAGCCGTACAAGAGACCGTGGTACAATTTCATTCGAACGGAGTCGGGCATTTGGGGATACTGGATGTACCGGCGGCAAGTGAGGCTGCAGCCGTTGCGCGCTCTGTTTCTGGGAGCACCCAGCGAGCGCGGCCAACGGTCGTCGGCCCGGGTCGAAGCGGCGTCGATCAACGACCGGGCGGCCACCGACTACGTGGTCCGAAAGCTGGCCGAGTACGCGAGGGGTCGCGGGATCGAGCTGCTGTTGGTCATGGATGGTGCGCGAAGAGCCATTTATGACGGCGTCGACGAGGAGACGTTACGAGGCATGACCGAGTGGCATTTGAGCCGGACCGCTCAAACGGCCGCGGAGGCCAACGAGATTCCATTCTTGGATCTGCACCCCGTGTTTCAAGCCGATTTCGCCCGCAACCGACGACGATTCGATTTCGTGAACGACGCACAATTCAACGAGTGGGGACACGCCGTTGTTGCACGAGCGCTCTGCGAGTTTCTCGGCGAGCACGGAGTCCCACCGGAGCGACAACACGATTGCGATTTTGTCGCTGACGCCGCCGGCGCGCCACCTGATTAGTTGGGCTGCTCCTCCTGTCCGGTGTCGCGGTGGAGCGCCCCGAACTCGACCAGAAACCGCTCGATTCCACCGGCGAGGTAGGCGTGTCCGTTCGCGTTGTAGTACCGGGCCTGCTGGAACGACAAGCCATCGGGGTTTGACTCCCGCGCAACCGTGTCGTCGAAACTGTAGTACGGCACCTGCATGACGGTGAAGAATTCTTGCAGCTCCTCGAGCGCGCGCCGCTCGACGTTCGGACGGACGGAGTCGGCGTCAGCCCGCCTTGACGATCGCAGCGGTGCCAGGGGAAGAAAGACCACCGAAAGGCCAATGCCTCTCCGGTCGAGATCGTGCTTCATGAGCGTAAAGATCTGCCTGGTGTTGTCGAGATCGTAGGCGTCCGCCTCCGTGGCGGCGTCTCGCTCTCTCCGTTGTCTTCTCAACGGACGATTGAGCAACGCAAGGGCGTGCGAGCGCTCGCGCAACCACCCGACCACCGGAACGAGTTGCGTACGGTCGCGGCTGCTGGCTGGCCTGCAGGTCGCGGTATTCCGTCGCAGAACGCCGTCGCGGACGGAGAATTCCCGGTTGTTGAGTCTGATATCATGCAGCGGATTCATCATCACCAACACGAGATCCGGATCGAGCGCGTAGCCGTAATGCGTCAACAACTGCATTTGATGGCCGGTGCCATACTCGACGGTTCCGCCGTTGATCACTTCGTATATCGGACCGGTCGAACGTCGATTCAGTGCCCGTTCCAGCACCTTCGTGTAGGTGTCGGCCAGCTCGACCCCCCATCCGAATGTATGGGAGTCGCCGAGCGCCAGCACCCGGAACGTCCCGGCTGGCTTCGTGAGAGGATAGAACCGGTCGCGAAAGCCCTGTGCGCTGATGTTCAGATTCACGCGATACTCGCCTGAGAGTTGTACGCCGTTCATATTGGGTTTCAGGCGATGGCAAATCGGTCCGTCGAAGGCAAAAATCCCCGGCGTGAGCTGTTGAGGCGCCCACGTCCGGACGGCGATCTCTACCACTCCCGCACCGAGGACGCAGGCGACCAAGATTCCCGCAATGAGCGGGAGGACTCTCGTGCGCACAGCTACTAGGTCTTACCTCTACCAAACTTCATAGACCCAGATGCTCTCGATGCATTGAATTGTTTGGGGCAAGTTCTTCCGCTGAGTGAAGGTCGTCGGCTTCGAGACTCGATGGCCCTCTGCGGATCATTGGGGTCCGTTGCCCGAGTTTCGCGCCCACCATTGAAACCTGCTGAACGTGCAGAGCGCACGAACGCCCCGACGGTCGGCGCCAGTGTCCCCATCGGCAATGCCGTTACCACACAACGATTTAGCCAATCTACCGTCTGTAAGTGGGTAGTTCAATGCCGGTGCGTCCCAGCAGGCGGCATTGGATGAACGCCACGTCTCAAAACGGCGCTCACGCGGGAGCCGCCCGCGTGATATGCTTGGGTCATGACGACGGTGATGCTCATCGGGCTCGGCGACCTTGGCGCCGTGATCCTCGAACTGCTGGTGCGAGAGTCGTCCGTCGGCCGAATCGTGGTCGCGAGCCGAAGCGTCACGAACGGGGTTCCCCGCGTGAATCTCACGCGACTCGGCGCCATGGCCCAGGGGTTAGTTCCGGACATTCGGTTTGTCGCGCTCGATCTCAACGATCGGG
>JBFIZG010000478.1:0-2941 GCA_041604955.1 Gemmatimonadales bacterium
TCAAGCCGGGAGACGAGGTCTACGGAGATCTCTGCGAGTGCGGGTTCGGTGCGTTTGCGGAGTATGCGTGTGCACCGGAAACGGGCCTCGCGCACAAACCGCCCGGTATGACGTTCGAGCAAGCTGCCGCGATCCCGCAAGCGGGCATGCTGGCGGTGCAAGCCCTGATCGACGTGGGACGGATTCGGTCCGGCCAAAAGTTGCTCCTGAACGGGGCGGGCGGGGGAGTCGGAACTCTCGCCATTCAGATGGCCAGGCAGTACGACGACGTCGAGGTCACCGCGGTCGACAAGGCCGGCAAGTTGGACATGCTGCGTGCGATGGGTGCGGACCACGTCATTGATTACCAGGAGGAAGACTTTACGCGAAGCGATAAGCGGTATGACCTGATCCTCGACGTGAAGACCACCCGGTCGCCGTTTGCGTACGCACGTGTCCTGAATCGCAATGGTACGTACGCGACTGTGGGCGGCGCCCCGTCGCGCTTGCTTCAGGTATGGTCGTTGGGTCCGGTGATATCGCGGTTGTCGAGCAAGTACATCAGTCTCGTGATGTTGAAGCCCAACAAGGATCTGGCATACATGAACCAATTGTTTGAAGACGGAAAGCTGATGCCGGTGATCGACCGTTCGTACCAGCTCGCCGAGGTGCCTGAAGCGCTCCGGTTCTTTGGCACCGGCGATTATAAGGGGAAGATCATTATCACGATGGTGTGATGGCTGAATGTGCTGGCGGCCCGGCTCTTGTCTCACTCGGTATAGGAGCGTCGGAATGTCGCTTTCCCCTAAGACTCCTGGCTCCAAACACCTGATACCTGACACCTAACACCTGAAACCTGGGGGATGGGTGGCGGCGGCAGGGAAAACATTGGCCCCGATGGATTCGAACCATCATTCCCGGCTCCAAAGACCGGTGTCCTGCCATTGGACGAGGGGCCACTGATCGAACCCCAAAAGTAACGGAAGCGAACCAATTCGCCCACCCGGCGCCACGTCGATCCGCTACGTGGTGCACCAGACGCCTGTAACGCACGTCACATCTTCCGTCACCGGTTTGGGGCGACAATAAGGTATCGTTGCCTGGATTATTTGTGACGCGCATCACCTATTATACGGAAGCCGACGCCGACGATCCGGCGCTTCAGCCCCCCGAGCTGCCCACCGATCCTCGGGATGAGCGTCGCCCGCCAACCGGAGTGAAAACCCAGACCATGCAAGATCAACTCCTGCTCGTGTCGAACCCACCGCACGGAGATTTTGACGCCAAGCAGGCCGCGCCTTCGTTTGGACTCGCGGCCGCGGAAGTCCGCATGAAGGCGAACTACCAAGTGCCGGAAATCTGGGTCGCCGATCGCGATCAACAGCGAATCGAGACGACCGCCGCCGACATGCGAAACGCGGGACTCAAGGTGGTCCTCCTCAACGGGGAACGGCTGCTGCTTCCGGTCGGCATGAGCGTGCGCTCGTTTGCCTTTGACGAACACGGGCTGACTGCCGCCGTCGGTGAGTCGGAGATGGAGGTCGGCGAGGACACGCCGATCGTCGCCGTCTTCTGTAAACCGAAAGCCTCGGTGTCGGATGGCGCTGGCTCAGGTCGTGGACAAAGCGCGGTCTCCATGACGAGCCGCGGGTCCAAGACCCGCGACAGCCTGTTGGGTGGGTCGCGACGCTCCAGCTCCATGGATGACGCATCGAACACGCCGGACCATCCGGCGTTTGTCGATGTCTACGTTCCGTCCGACGGTCAGGTCATGCGGCTCACCTTCCAGCAGGGAACGGTCGACTTTGGCGGCCTCGGCTCGCCGGCGCCGCTCAACCCCATCCAGGGCCTGACGATGTTGATGGATGCGCTCGAGACGCGATTCGCAAAGGGACGGTTCGACCGGCGACTCGTGAACATGATTCCCAGACGGCGCACCCTGGTGCAGTCGGGCGTCGACTACAGCGTCGCGCGCAAAGGATACTCGTTTGCGTCGGAAGGACTAGCGAAACTTCTTGGAGGAATCGCATCGGGGCTGGATGAGTTGGGCCAGATGGAACTGTCGTCTCGGCTGGCCTATCTCACCGTGCGCGACGGGCAGACGGCGCTCAGTCACGCGTCCTAGACTACTACTACTGCTACTACTACCAGTACTACGTCGCGTTACGTTGACGGCGGGCGCGGGCGCGTCCCACCGTACCACGCATTCAATACATCGACCAGTTGTCCATCCACGCGTTCGGTATCGACCTGAGCCCGTTGAACCTGAGCAGCGCCTCCGCGATCTGACAGGAGTCGTAGCGGAACCGTTTGTTGCCGTTGGCGATGCTGTTCTTCCCCATGGCAGCACCCAGCGAGTCCGGGTTGTCCGTCAACATGAGATCGAGACCGGTAAGCATGGCACCGTGCACCCGATTGTTTCCGTTCCCAATCATGTGTCTGCCGACCAGGATGATGCCTTCCCAGAGCAATCCCCCGTCCATCGTGAGATTCCCCGTCACGATCAAGACGCCACGCCCGCTCCCCGGGAGCGATGCATCCCCTTCTAGGCGGATGACCGGCCAGTAATTAGGATCTGCAAAAGACGGCCACGGGTCTGACGGGATCGTGACGTCCGGAATGATCGCTGTGCCGGCAACAATGCCTGGCCAGTCAATACTGATAGAATCGATGGCCTGACCGTACGACCCCAAGTCCTCGATGGGGGGGTCACCATCGGGAACGGGGGAGCCGCCCCCGTCTTGCGTGTACCCCGGAGGCATCGGCACCGATACGCCCGCCAAGTCCAGCGAGTCACCACAGTTGTCTTCTCCTGAGATCACGCCTGAGGCCCCGTTCTTGTGCATCCCGGTCAGTGCGACAAACGCCGCTCGTGTTTCCATTGAAGCGACTTGCCAAAACGCGTACTGGGCCACCGTCCGTTCGCCAACCGGTGTCCGCGACGACGTCGGTGTCGTCTGCA
>JBFIZG010000479.1:0-2926 GCA_041604955.1 Gemmatimonadales bacterium
CGGCAACGGCGAGCGTGATGCCGCCGCTGTGAACCGGCAGGAAGAAAGCCAACACGAACATCGCCCAGCCCGCAGTCAAGAACTTGCGCCACACTCCACTCTTCACCTTTCCGAACTCGGAGGATAACTCGGCAATCGCCCCGATATCATTGCGGGCGTTCTCAAACGCGAGTATCGGCTCGGTACCGTCGTCGACGTCATCTTGAAAGGCGGTTCGCAAGTGATCCTCCAATTCATCGAGGTCGCTTTTTGTGAGTGCATCCTCGAGAGCAAAGTCATTACGCCATCTGAGGATGGCTGAGTCAAGATCAAACATTTCTTGTCGCCCACGTTTTACTTAGAGCTCGGTGGACCGCCAGCCAACTCGTGCGATCTTGTGTGAGCTGTCGCTTTCCGGCCGCGGTGAGCCTGTAGTACTTCCGTCGCCGCCCCGAATCCGCAATCCGCCACCGGGATCGGACCAGTCCTTCGTTTTCGAGGCGGTGCAAGACCGGGTAGAGCATTCCGTCGGACCATTTCAGTTTTCCGCCCGACAGGATGACGACGCGCTGCAGGATCTCGTAGCCGTAGCTCTCGCCGTTGGCGAGGATTGACAGCACCATCGGCCGGGAGGAAGCGGCCACAAGCTCTTTGGACATCGAAATCGTCTTCATACCCGCCCGTACGTAGAGGTGTGAGGTATGTTTCAGTGCCGAGGTTCGACGATCTTTCCTCAATTTTCGACGTGATTCCGACGCCAGTCCCGGCCAACCAAAGTAATGGAACACCGCGCAAGCGAAGTACTGACTCCTCCCCCCTATCCCCGGCGCACCACCTGCTGATACACCAGACGCGCGACCCACACCGGCACACTGAGCAACAACACCCACGCCACCAGCAACGCCGGGCGATGCAACCACTCCGGAAGCAGGCCACCGTGAGGCCCGGCCAGAGCCATAACCGCGAAGAAGCACACGAGCGCCAGGACCGCGGTCGCAGCCAGCCACGCACTGATGGTAAGAATCCACTTCATCTCGCAAACGTTGCGCGCAAGGAATCGCGAGCATGACCTAAGGTTTACATCCATGGCGGTAAAACAAACGCGCGGAACCGTCACACCGCCAAGTCAAAATAGGTGCACCCTATCTCTCGTAACAGGACGCCAGAAATCGCAACTCGCGCGCTCCTCTCGCGTTTCACGGCTATATCAAGCGGCACTATGAACAGTAGTAGGTAACAAAAATGCAAACCGCCGTTAGCTCACCCATCGCTTGCGCTCTTGTTGCGCAGTTCGACCTCCATACGCGTCTCTTCAACAATGTTCTCGACGGTATCACGGAGCAGGCATCCAACGACCGGATCAGCAATCACGTGAACAACCTGAAGTGGATCGCAGGCCACCTCACGTCCACCCGATTCGGACTCAAGGATGTCGCCGAGCTCGATGTCACGGATCCGTACGCGGAGCTCTTTGGACACGGACACGGCCTCCGCAACGACGTCGACTATCCGTCGATCACCGAGATCCGCGAACTCTGGAATTCCATCTCGGACACCATCAGCGCGGGTCTGTCACGGCTGCCGGAAGACGTCCTCAACGGCCCGGCTCCGTCACGCGTACCGATCGGCGACGATACTTTCGAAGGCATGCTCGCCTTCCTGATGCACCACGAGGCGTACCATATCGGGCAGATGGGCTTCCTTCGCAAGCAGATCGGCAAGGGTGCGATGCGGTACGACTGAGTACGCGCTCTGATCGCTCAGGCAAAACCGAGAATCAGTCGAACAGCAACGCCAGCTCTTCCATCGTGCGGCAGCGGCCAATCTGCATGCGCCATGAGTCGAGTCCCGCCGACGCCTCCCAGAACTCGGGCAGTCGGTCGAGCCACTCGACCACGTGGCGCTTTGCACGCATCACCCCGGTCTCATCGTCGACCGCGTGCAGCTCCAATCGAACACGCAACGGCCGGTTGAACGCGCGGGCGATCAGCGTGCCCAGCGCACCGGGATCGTCAATGGGCTTCGCCTCGGCCACCTTCCACATCCGTGCCTCGTTGTCGATTACGATGAGGTCGTCGAAGTAGCGGTTCTTCCAGTACGCGAGCGCGTTACATCGACCGATCGAAGCGGCCGCGAAGTGCGGCTCGATCGAACCGTCCTGCGCCAGACATATCACGGGATATGAAAGCTCTGTTTCGGTCACGTTCTACCAACTTACGCGTATGTGAAAAGGATATCGCGCGCCTCTTCGACGAGACGGTACCCGAGCTTACGGTAAATACCGGTCGATGTCGTGTTGGAAAGATCGGCATACAGAAAACAAAACGTGTGCCCCTCCTCGAGCATCGCCTGGCTCAGCGCCGCTACGAGCGTGCTTGCAAAACCTCGTCCCCTCATTTCTTCGGGCGTGTACACATAGCCCACACGAACACCGTTCGGAGTCGAGGCCAGGGCCGCCGCCATACATCGCGGCCGCTCGTCCTCCCAGAGAAACATTCGCCGCTTCGCCACTAGCCGGCGCGTCAGATTGTCGGGATCTGCACCCACGAGATGGCTGTCCCGAACGAAGGCGTGCGACCACTCCATCAGCAGCGCCAGGTCCGATTCGGTCGCGACTCGCATAACCCCGGGAGTGCTCTTCGATGGCGGCGTCACGGCGTCCAGGTGAAAAACACCCTGGTGCAGTCCGTTCCGTCGCGAGGCACCGGTCCGCCTACTCCAGACGCTGCCGAACTCATCCACCAACCCGACCGGCCCGACCACGACCGGCAGCTCCGGATACACTTCGGCGACAGCGTCGACGATGGCGGGGATTGCCTCGACCGGCATCATCGTCAGTCCGAGTTTGTACGGCGGCGTCCTCCACACACATCCCTCTACGCCGTCGGGACCCGCCACGGCACCGAGCAATATCGGATCCTGGTAGTTGCCGCTACCTTCCTCGATC
>JBFIZG010000480.1:0-2925 GCA_041604955.1 Gemmatimonadales bacterium
CGCAACGAGTCGGTTGAGGGTGAGTGACACGCCGTCGGGAACGAGGTTGTAGTTGCCCGTAAAAAGCGCAAGACGTCGAGGAGATGGCGACACGGAGGCAGGCACGGGCATAACTATAGCAACGAGCCGGTCGCTCAAGCAAGCGACGCGAAGGGTCGCGCAATGAACCGCGTCATAAAGGATGTCGGTGGCAAGGCGCTCTGGACGCTCGAGACCCTGATCGCGCGGGCGTCGCTCGTCCCGAACACCCCGTTTCTCGATCCGAAACGTTTCTCGTGGATCCAACCGCTCGAATTCAACTGGATGACGATTCGTCGCGAGTTGGAGACCATCATGCGTCATCCGGAGCGCATTCCGCGGTTTCAGGACGTCTCAGCGGATCAAGCATCCATCACCAGTGACAACAAGTGGCGCACGTACTTTCTCTACGGCATGGGGTACAAGGCCGAGCGGAACGCCGCACGCTGTCCGGAAACGACTCGGCTGGTGGAACAAATCCCCGGAATGAAGACCGCGTTCTTCTCCATCCTCCACCCGCACAAGCACATTCCCGAGCATCGTGGGCTGTACAAGGGGTTTCTGCGATATCACTTGGGGATTCAGGTGCCGGGACCGGCGGACGCCTGCAGGATTCGCGTGGCCAACGAGACTAGGCGGTGGGAAGAAGGCAAGAGCCTGATGTTCGATGACACGTACCCGCACGAAGCATGGAACGATTCCGACGGCGCGCGAGTGGTCCTCTTTTTGGACATTCTCCGACCGCTCCGGTTTCCCGTCTCGGCACTCAACAAGACGATCGTGCAACTCGTGCGATGGTCTCCCTACGTGCAGGATGCGAGAAAGAATCAGGAACGGTGGGATCGGGACGCCGTGGCTGCCGACGATGACGCAACCGCGGGGAGCGCACGTGACCGACCCGCCGAAAAACTCACCGCTCCAGCGCCGAAAGCCGGGAACCGGCAATAGCGATCAGGTCCGGGCTTCCCGGGCGCGGAGGGGTGTCAAATGCCTCCGCCGGATCATGTCGCAGCGCTCCGTCCGGCAACCATCGCCACAATGGACCCAAATCCTTTCGCGTTTGCTCGACAAAGAACGCCGGTATTTCGTCGGTTTCCTGCTCGAAGAACCGGCGGAACGGCACGTCGTGGTCGAGACGACGGCGTACTTCCCGAAAGTACCCAATCTTCCCCCAGCCCTCGGACGATACCGCTCGCAGGGCGTTCATCGAGCGAGTCCACACTCCACGATTCGCTCTCGCACGCCGGACAATCCCCCGTTTCCCAAAGGAATGTCGCGACAGGTCAATCATTCGGTCGTAAAACTCAGGCCACGAGTAGTGTTTTGGCCGAACATTCATCGCGGCGTTGTTGTTGAGCGCGTGAAACGGGAACGGGATCAATCGGCCGGCGCGATCGTACTCGGCGTTGAGCGGCGCGCTACCGCCAAATGCCGTCAGCATGGAATACGCGGGAAACGCTCCTGGGGCGGCATCCAGAAAGCGTTTCGTCAATTCAAACGGCTCGGCGCCCGCGTCAGAATCGAGCCCAAGCACGAAGTTGGCTTGAAAATAGGGCAGGTATCGCATGATCGTGTTCACGTGCTCGCTCACCCGCTCAACCTTCTCAGCGCCTGTGCTCTTCCCAGTCTTCGATTTGTTGCCGTGCTCGTACCACGACTCGATGCCGGGTAGAATGGCCTTGAAGCCGTTTCGTTGGAGTCGGCGAACGTTCCCTTCCGACAGGAGCGACAGCGTACTCTCCGCAATGAAGTCCACGCTACCTGGGGCAACCGCATCTTCGATGGCGGAGAGGTAGTCGTCGAACCGGACGCCAAAATTGGGATCGTGCCACCCGACGCGCGGCCGTTTCATCCGCTCGAGGAGAAAGCGGAGGTCGCTCTTGATCGTATCGAAGTCCAGGGGTTGATACGGGACGACCGAGTCGACGCAGAAATCACACGTGTAGGGACAGCCCAAGCTGCCGATCATCGGAACGATCTTGATGAGCGGCGCCTTGTCGAGCACGAGCTCGATGTACTTCCACCGCTCGCGAACTCCAGGAAGGGATGCCGGCTGGCGCTCAGCGCCCAACAGCACTCCACGCGGGCGGTGACGTGATGCGTCCTCCAGTACGTCCCGAATCACTCTCCTATCCGTGAATCCAAGGACGTAATCGAAATACTTTTGGGCGTCCGCGGGGTAGCTCCGCGCGTGCGGTCCACCCAGCGCGGTCACCGCGCCTCTGGATCGCAGGAGGTTGCTCAACCCGTACGCCACCAGGGCGCTGTGGGTAAAGGCGCCGATGAACACGAGATCGAGGTCATCGGGGAGACCCCCCGCCATGCACTCGGGCCCATTGTAATAGGCGAACGACACGTCGTGTCCCTCTTGTTCGCACCACACCGCGACGACTTGTGGCATGATGCCAGCGAGATTCGCGCGCATGGCGCGCGCATAGAGGGCGCGGCTCGCCGAGCGTCCCAAGACGTCGACAACGCCGACTTTCAGCGTGCGCACGGGCTCATGGGGATGACGCGACGGCGGGAGAGCGTGAACCGGCATCTCCCACTGTCGCTTTCGCGAGCGGGTGCTCCGTTCCAGAGTTGAGGTACGCGTTGGGATCGTGAGACAGCGCGCCCTCCGGCAGCCATTGCCACAAGGGTCCGAGATGCCGCTTGACGGTCTCGACGAACCTGCTGGGGATGACGTCGGTTTCTCCCTCGAAAAACCGACGGAAATGGGGGTCGTCGAGCCACCCCCGCATCTTTCGATGGTAGGCGATCCGGTTCCGCCACTCCGAGGATACGGCCCGAAACACCTGCTCGACCCGAGGAACGACATCCCGGTTTGCCACGAATCGGCGGAGGAGGGCGCGACGAGAGAACGCGTACTCGAACACGTCGACGAGCCGATCGTAGAACTCGGTC
>JBFIZG010000481.1:0-2921 GCA_041604955.1 Gemmatimonadales bacterium
GCAGTGTCTCAGGCCCCATCAACTCCGCTAACATTGGGGCCAACCACTCGTCAGTGAACTGAGTAACCGTTCCTCCTCATGGACGTGGTCACCATCAGCTGCTGGTTTCCAACATTGAAGATAGATCTGCGGACCAGCACTCGCCAGGAACGGAACACCGCAGAAACACCCGTTTTCTCGCCGTCTAGAGCACGCCCCACAGATCCCGTCGGATATCGACGACGACACCGAGATGCGGGTTCCGGATGCTGACCCCGACGTCTGTGCGTAGCAATCCATACAGCCATTCAATACCAACACCGACGACAGTGCGTACACCCGCACTTTGTCGCCATGGAGTGGGATCGCGCGACAGCCCAGCAGCCCATCCCGCCGAAACAAACGGCGCCACGACAATCCGATCAGTTGGCACGAGCGGACCAAGCGCCACACTCGGTATGTCGATGGCGAGACGCCATTCGATCGTCCCAAACGCTCCGTATCGGCCGCCCCACACCCGAAACGGTTCGCTCACGAGTGATCCTCTCCCCCCAAGCACCACACTCCGATGGCGCGGCAGGTCCTTTGACCCCCACACCACCCACCCGCGCGCGTCGAGATCGTGACGGCCCACGCCAACGCGAGCACGCCCGCTTCCCCGCACTCGTAGGTAGCGAACGCCTTCCCCGGCACCGACATCGGCCTGGAGATCCCCGGCCACCGTGGCGGCCGTCAGTGACCCGGCTGGTCTGAATGCGGCCCCCATGGTGATCACCCCAAACGTCCCATCGCCCAGCTCCGGGTTCGGCCGAAATGACCCACTGACGGGCGTCGCGCTGGATCGCACACTGGTCACATGCTCCACGGCGGTGGCGACCGACACATAAACGCTCGCGCCAACGCGATAACGGAACTCGAGCTGGGCTCCGTCGTGCAGGAAGTAGTCGCCAAAGTCATGACCGCCTTCCTGGGCGACGACCGAATTCAGCAGGGGAGCGATGACGCGCTCATCTCCCACGTCGCGAATCGCTCGCTCGGCACGGACGCGCAGACGCGCACGTCCGGATCGATGCGTGAATGTCAGGGTCCCTTTCGCGCGCTTGTCCGACGCGCCAAACGACCCGCTGAGTCGGAGGTCAGTCTCACCCGAGGCCGGACGCACCACCAACCCCGCGCCAACCGCAAGACCTTCCACCCGATTGACATGAATCAGCTCCGAGAGCGACCCACCCCCAACCTGTCCGGCGGGAAGCGCGCTTAGAACACCGGCCGGAGCGATGCTGCGCACTGCGGCGCGGACCGCTTCCACATCCACACCCTCGATCGGACCGGTGACGTCGCGAATCGCGTCGTCGAGCGATTGTTCCCACGGATAGGTCTCCCTGACACGAGCCGGCAACGCCACGATCTCCGGGCCGACAAATACAGCAGCCGGAGTCCCGACATTGAACTCATAGTCGTCGATGCTCCAGCGGCTGCGGATGATGCCGCGGGCAGGAAAATCGAGCCATGACGCACGTCGCCGAATCTCCGTCTCTTGATACCGCGGTAACCAGTACTTTCCATCCCACAGCGCGTTTTCCAGCAAAACGGTGATGTCTTCCAAGGTCGGGTCGACGTAGGCAGCCCGCGTGAAATTGAATCGGAGTCGAACGAGTGCAGCGCTCTCCATGTCCAGAAACAGCGACCCGACCAATCCCGGCAGGTCGAGACGCTGTGGCCTGGTCAACACCTCAAAGACACGGATCGTGCGATTGGGTAACCGGATCGTGAGAGAGTCCCAGAGCGCGTACTCGTACCGCTCCGGACCGGTTGGCGACAACGGATGCGGTACGTCGTTCACCTCATCGTTGTGCCCGAGGCCAATTCGATCGCTGAAGTTGTTGGTGACGATCCCCAAGTGATCGCGATGGTACTGGATGTCAGTCGGCAAGTCGGCGCGGTCTCTCCAGCCAATGATACGCTGCTTGCTCGCTCCCCTCGCCGTCCAGTAAACTTCCAGTTCCAGTTGGTCGCTCTTGATGAGGCGCGGCGATTCAGAAAATTCCGCACCTAATTGTCCCAGGAAGAACACGAAGCCATGGGCCCGAGCGCGATAGTCGTTGAGTCCGCTGTCAGCTTGGAAGTCCGCGCGCCGATCGACAGCTCGTCCGATCAATCGGACAACAACGGAATCGTTCCACACCTGCGCCCGAGACGGCGCGGGGGCCACCAGCCAAGCCAGCATCAGCAACAAAAGCACGCGGCGAACCATGAGTAATGATAGCTACGTAGCTTTGGGCACCACCCACTCAGCGCGCCGCACCCCGGTGCTTGCGGCACCCCGATGATCCCAGAACTGAGCTTCGACGAGTATAGCGACCTCGCGTCATCCGGCGGAATCGTGCCGATCGCGCGTGTGTTTTCGGCGGACACGCTCACCCCGATAAGCGCGTACGCAGCGATCAAGCGTCCTCCGTTTGGTTTCTTATTGGAATCGCTGGTCGGTGGCGAACGTTGGGCACGCTACACCTTTCTCGGGACCGACCCGAGAGTCGTGTGGCGGTACACGTCCGGTGCCGTCTCCCAGTGGACAGCTGCCACGGGGTGGGGATCACCGAAACCGTGCAGGGACCCGCTCACACATATCGGCGATCATATCCGGGCACACCCCGCCGTTCCCGTGCCCGGGTTGCCGTCATTCACCGGCGGCGCCGTCGGCTATCTCGGATACGATGTGGTCCGTGGAATAGAATCTCTCCCCGGTGGACCAACCGACGACATCGGTCTGCCCGACGCCATGTTCGTCATTGCCGACACACTCGTGGTGATCGACAACGCCATGGCCCGCGCGATCGTCATCGCGAACACGCGCGGGCGACAAGGCGCAACACGACACGAACTCCTGGAGGAATTTAGGTTCGCGACGAGTCGAATCGATGCCATTCTGTCCCAACTCCGGA
>JBFIZG010000482.1:0-2902 GCA_041604955.1 Gemmatimonadales bacterium
GCGATGGCCACCGGGTTGTCCTTGTCGGTCACATCCGAGATGCTCAAGGCCGTCTCGTTGGAGCCGAGACAGATTTCGCGGCCCTGGTAATCCTCGTCCGGACCGTGGTACGCCACGCATTGCGCGTCGTGCGAGTATCCGGTCTTGCGTCTTCCGGTCGACGTGTCGAAAAAGCATCCGGCAAACGTCGGGCTGGATGGTGTTTCCAAACTCAACATGTGCAGCCCGCCGCCACACGTCTCACCACCGCCGCTGTTCCCTACCGCGTAGGCGTACCCGGTTTCCTCGTTGATGACGATGTTGTGCGCGCTGTGGATTCCGTGGTACGTGTACGTCGGCTCGACCGTGGCAGGAACGTCACCCAATGCACGAAGCTGTTTCAAGTCGAAGACCTGCACGCCGTGCTCGTTCGCCGCGTCAGCGACAACGTAGACATGGTCGCGGTACACCTTCATGTCGCGCCAGATGCTGCTTCGCGACCCAGGAGTCTTGGGAAGATTCGCGACGTAGATGGGCCGGTACGGATCGCTGACGTCCACAAAGGAGGTGCCGTCGGTCCGTCCCACGATCGCATAGTCGCGGCCTGTCTCCGGATCGGTCCAACCCCAGATATCGTTGACACGCGTTCCGCGGACCCCGCCAATGTCCTTGATCGGGAGAAATGACGTGATGTTGACGTTGCTGCATTCGAACCCCGCCGCGCGGCTGTCCGTGCATTCCACTTCGGCGCCGGTGATCGAAGGTAGACCGCGCATTTCGTTCACCAACATGCCGCCTTCACCCCACGCGCCGGATCTGTCGCGTTCCAACACAAGGACTGCGCCCGCGCGAGAATCCACGCCGAGCGCCCCGACCACGAGGAGATCGCCGCGAACCGCCACCGTGCTGCCGAATGACGCCCGTCCCTCCAGCGTCTCGCTCTGGATTCGGGTCGCACTCACCCAGTTCCCCGCTCCATCGTGCCGAAACTCATACAACGATCCGGTGCTCGTTGACGGGCCTGTGGCACCGACCAACACCGTCGAGCCCGCCAGCGCGATCGACGAACCAAAGCGCGTGTTGCGGCTTGCCTCGAACGGCGCTAAAGGCGCCCGGGACCGCCAGGCACTCGAATATGCGTCGTAGGCAAACACGTGCACGCGTCCAACCCCACCGTCTGCATTCGGCGCCCCCACCAGTGCCAGGCTGTCACCAAGTGCAACAGCGGATCCGTATCCCGTCCGTTCCCCGAGCCCCTGAACTTCCAACTTGCCCTGCGTCACCCATTCGCCCGTGGCCCCGTTCCACCAAAAGCCGTAGACAGCGCCCTTGGCGTCCCGTTGGTCGGCCGACGCGACGAGGACCGTGTTTCCATTCATCGCTATCGCGGTTCCGAACCGGCGTCCCGCTTCCGGGTCCGTCGCGACCAGTTTCACCTGTTGCTCCCACGAGCCGGATGCCGCTCGCCGGAACACGTACACGGCTCCGGCGCCGTCGTTGTGTTCGGGAGCGGAGACGAGCGCGACGTCACCTTGTATCGCAACCTTGAGCCCAAATTCATCGTCATCGGTTCCGTCTTCGGCGTGCACGGTCTGTACCTTGGTCCAGCCTGCGGCGTTATTTGCGCGCTCGAAAAAGTGTGCGACCCCGGCGCCTGCCGACGCGCCGACGAGCATCGTCCCACCATCCACCGCCAGCGCCCGTCCAAACTCATCGGGCGGACCCGTCACATCGGACACCATGAGTTGCGCGGTTTCCCGCCACTCCCCGCCGGCACGCGAGTACACGTAGACGATTCCGGGCAGGGTCGTGTTGCTCGTTTCGCTCACGACAATGTGGTCGTCAGCGATCCCAAGCGACCCACCAAACTGCTGTGCTGAAAGCCCACTCGCCAACGTGAGGGAAAGGACAAGAGAAAGGGTGGTTCGGGTCATGGCTGCACCAACGGTTGTAAGGTGTGGATGTCGGGAGCGGGATGGCCGCAGACTCAGCCGTGAAAGATACCTTGGCGCACAGAGTGTCGAAAGCCGTGGGCGGTTTGCAACGCTTCCGGCGCTGAAGCGCCGGCTCGGCGGCCCTGCGGGCCGGCCTGTCGTGAACGACGCTCTATTGAGGTCCGCCATGCGCCTCGCGTAGCAACACTCCCGCATGGTGGGACATACCTGGACGGTAGCTAATTAGCTATCAACCTCAAGGGTGCAGGTTCGTTTGTTCCGTCACCCTACGACAACGCTCGCGACTCATTGACGTGTGGCGTTGAGCTGTTCTCGAACGCGAGCTAGCCAGTTCTCAACAAGGACGACCTGTCGTTCCACGCTCGGTCGGACCCTCACGAAGCGAATGCCGTCTGGGTGGATGGAGGGTCGAAAATGGGGATCGGCGTTCTGGTCCGGCCATGGACCCACGATCTCCTTACTGCTCGTTAGATCCGAGCGGTTGACGACGGCCCTGACGAGCGCCGGCACCTGTCCCGCATCGCCCAGGCGCACATAGTACAGCGTGTCTCCACCAGGTGCCCACATGGGATGCGCCCCGCCGTCGGGGGAGACCAGCGCGCGCTGCGAGTAGTCAGCCGTCGCGACGAACACCGCCCAACGATCCATCTCGAGAGTGACTTCTGCGACAAGCGCACCGTCTGAAGAGTATGTGACTGCGAACCGCTGATGTTCGCCAGGCAGCGCCTCTTCCTCTCGGGTCTCAAGATTGAGAACCAAGGTCTTCTGCGTTACACCCCAGTTGTTGTACACCAGTCGACCATCGGGAGACCAGCCAAATGGGAAATAATGGCCCTCGCCCGTCACGATGTACGTCGTGGGACCGACACGTTGGGCGTTGCGACGCGCAATTCCACCGCCCCACACACCATAGATGATTTCGGACGGAGAGACCCACACTGGCGCGAACGCCGCCGATCCCTCGGCGA
>JBFIZG010000483.1:0-2901 GCA_041604955.1 Gemmatimonadales bacterium
ATCAGGCCGGTCGACCGTCGCAGACCACCTCGGTTCCGGCCAGTGGTGACTGCGGCCCGTTGAGTTGAGATCGGTGCCCCGAGGACTGCTCCCGCGAGACTCCGCGGCCCGTCAGGATTCTGACCGAGTCGAGGATGAACCCCCGAGAGCGTTCTCGAGCAGCGATTTGACTTCCAGTTCCGACATCCGCTCCAACAGACCCACCGGAACCGTCACCTCGCGCGTCGGCACCGAAGAATCCGACTTGCAGGTAAATCGGATTAGGTCGGCGGGTCCCGGTACGACACGTTTGCTTGCTCTGGTCGCAACCGTGCCCGACGTGCGGCCGACTCGCTCGACCACCCACCGGCGACCCTGGTCGTCGGTCAACGAGCTGACAGGTCCTCCCGGATTAGGCTTCACTCAGCCCCAAGCCTCGGACACAGTCCTACTGCCGAGCTTGTCCACGACATCACGACGTAGCTCATCCTCAAGTATACTCCCTGCGCAGCCCGCCTTTCCACCCTACCCCATTACTTGCCGACGCCGTGCAACATCCGGCTAGCGGCCAGCCCAACCCGTCTGACTACCCGGCGATACTGTAGACGTACTGACCCCGCACGACGTCGTGCTCGCCAAACCGACCAAACCGAAACAGCTCAGTCGAGAATACCGGCGCGGACTCGCCCCGGACCAACTCGGCCACCATCACCCCGACGGCAGGCCCCAGCTTGTAGCCGTGTCCACTGAACCCCGAGCAGACAAAGTGCCCGCTCCCCGGCGGCAGCTCGTCCACGATAGGATGCCAATCGGGTGTCACGGCATAAAGTCCAGCAAAGCCACCCGTACTCTCACTCTGCTCCATGACGGGATAACGAGCGATAATCGGCTCGCCCACTTCGCGCACGAACTCGGGATCGAGATGCTCCGGGTAGTCGTCCGGATCGACGATGTTGTTCGCCTCCGCCGGATCGATCGAACCCACGAGCGTCAAATTACCGGTCTCGGGGCGAAAGTACGTGCCACGGACGAAATCGACGACCACCGGATGCACGAGCGCCTTCCGGCCGGGGTGTCGAAAGACCGCGACCTGAACCCGACACGCGTCGATCGGCAGCCGAATACCCGCCATCGCGGATACGGCGGCGCCCCACGGCCCGGCACAGTTGACCAAAACCGGAGCGTCGACCGCACCCCGGGAGGTGTCCACTCCGGCTATGCGATCGCGCACGATTCGGACACCAACGACTTCGGTGTCGACCATGATGTCGACCCCGAGCCGGCGAGCTTGCGCGGCATACGTGTTGACCGTCAGGTGGGGATCGGCGTACCCGCTCTCGGGTTCGTACGCCGCCACCGCCACGTCCCCCACTTCGAGACCGGGAATGAGGTCCCGCAACTCACTCGGCGAAAGTAATTCGGTCTTGATACCTAGCCGCCGCTGCATCTCAACGTTCGCCCGCATGCCGGGGGCATCGTCTGCAGACGCCAGCGCGACAAAACCAACTTCCCGAAAGCCGCAATCCTCGCCAAACAGTTCCTCAAACCGTTGGAAGACGCGCAGGCTGTGGAGCGCCATCCGAGCCGTCAGTTCGTTCGAATAGTGTTGTCGGATGATGGCCGACGACTTCCCGGTCGCCCCTTCGCCAATCGACCCCTTTTCGAGCAACGCGACGTCGAGGCCGCGCTTGGCCAACTCGAACGCGGCACAACATCCGATGATACCACCACCCACCACAACGACGTCATACGTTCGGGACATCCGGAGTTACTCGTTTTGAGGTCGCATTTGGAAGCCGCGCCGCCAAGCCCGTCTACGGTTCGCCTTCGCACGCTCCGAACCGAATACTACGCCGGTGACCTCCTCGCGGCACCTCCCGGTCGAGTTCATGTGACCGCCCCCGCACCGATCCGATACGCGCTTGCCCCACGCGGTCCGGCCATGATAGCCTTTGGGCAATCGGAACGAAGTCCATCATCACGGAGGGTTCACGTGGCCTCACCGCTGGGACACGCAATTGTGGGCGTCGCGGCGGCATCGGTGGTTGTGGGCGTCACCGACCCGCCCATCGGGGCTGCGCTATGGGCGGGCACGTTGGCAGCATCCCTCCTTCCGGACACGGACCTGGCCCTGCGGATCGTCGGGCTCGGGGGTCCGCGATTCCACCGCAACGCCTCGCACTCACTGCTCGTGCTAGGGGCGCTGGCGGCGAGCGTCTTCCTGTTTGGCGGACTCGACCCGCGCATTGCCGCCGCTTGGACAGCCGCACTGTTGTCGCATCCCTTGCTCGACGTGGTGACTACCGGGCCATCGACGTCCGAACAGGGGTACGGGATCGCGCTGTTCTGGCCGGTTCACCGGCGACGATGGTCCGTGAGTCGCCCGATTCTCGAATCGCTCGACCTGAGCACGTGCCGGTCCCCGCGGGACGTCTGGGTAGGCGTCGTACCAGAGATGGTCCGTCTGGGACCCCTGGCCCTGCTGACGGTCGTGATCTCGTTTTCGGTCTAATGGAGATGTCGGACTGCCCAAAAACGGGCGGACGAGTGTCCTCAATCGGCATCAACCGACGAAAGTCCACCCGGACCGGCGTTGGCCAAATGTGTTGATGGCAAATAACTTATTGGAAGCCATCGCGGTGGCACCAAACTTTCGTAGTTCCGGTCGTCAAATGGCGCGATTCACTGTGACTCGCGCGGAACACGGAGGAGTCGAAATGTTTGCCGACAGATCTCGGAACGTCAGAACGGTTGTGCTAACCTTGTTCCTGGTGTTGGCAACCCCGGTGGTGACCGGAGCACAATCCCAAGAAGAACAGTCCGACGAGCCAACCGATCGGCGTCGGGCGGAGATCACCGCTCAGGTGATCAACAACCACTGGCTGGACATTCGCGTATACGCGGTTGCCGACGGGAGAACAC
>JBFIZG010000484.1:0-2889 GCA_041604955.1 Gemmatimonadales bacterium
CCGACACTGTGCCCGTCGTCACGTCGATGTCCTCCTCAAAGCTCGCGCCGGCGCGGAACCGGTTGGTGTGGAAACGCGTCACAAACATGGTTTTTGGCAACCATCCCCCGACGACCCGATGGTCACGAAACATCGGCAGGTACCGCTTGTCGTCCTTCAATGTGGTCGCCAAGAAGCCGCCAATGTACACCTTCGCAAATTGTCGTTGCTCTTCGGCATCAATCAACGTACTGAGATCGAGAATGCGCCCGCTCCGTGGTCCGTTGTCGTGACTTCCCCAAACCGTATTCCACTGTCCGTGATTGGCCTGATACACGTAGATGGCTGACTTGAACCGGAGCTGATCATCGGTAAACCTCACACGGTTGTACTGCCGGAGCCCATGGAAGCTGGTGACGTCACCGTCGTGTGAGCCGTGGAATACGAGATAGCTGACGTTCTCGACGGGCACCCGCCGACCGGATGGCAGATACTGACCGTCTACCGGCGCAATCGCGATGATTGAACGAATGCCGAAGTTGAAATCAAACTGGATGTTTGCGTCATCTGGGTAATGCCGCAAACGATTGAATGCGGCTGCGTGGCCAACGGCTTCACCGCCTCTCGAATGCCCGATCAACGCAATCCGCCCTAGATCAACTTTCTTAAAAAACGGATTGTCTTGCGTGTTCGCAAATTCGCGCCACGCCTCCAGATGCTTGAGGAGCAGCCAGCCCCGCGCATCATTTTCACCGCGGATGCCGCCGTTGACGAAGTTCATGTCAACCGATGTGAAGATGTAGCCCTGGCTCGCCAACAGCTCGCCCAAGTATCCATATCCCGGATCCGAGAAATCGCGTGGGTTATGATTACCATGGACGATGAGAACCAGAGGAAACGGGCCTGGGCCATCGGGGTACCAGACACGGCCATTCAGGGGAAACGCCTTCGAACTGAAGCCCCAATACTTGTTACGCCCCGTCGCTTGTTGTCCCAGACTGATGAACTTAGATGCGTCGACCACGCTGGTCGTAAATGACACGGAATCGCGAAACTCCACGCGCCGTTTATCCGACCCGCTGCCGTAATAGAGGCGGAGCACCCGGTGTAAACCGGCATCTGCGGGGTTAGGCGCCTCGAGGACCTGCTGGTTCAGGACTGTCGCGGCATCGCTTGGCGCGAGTTGAACAGCTCTCGCGCATCCGATAGCAAGCCACAGGAGACTTGCATATATGGTGTATCTCGCCGCTGGAGCGCGCGCGCTGGCAACAAGCCACCGTGGCAGATGGCGCGAGCTGTAGACGTGCATGACAGCTTTGCCTACCGGTTGCGGGGTCGAGCGACACATCGGAGTAGCCTCACGGTTGGCCCTGCTCCATGAACCATTCATACTCCGGAGTTCCTCTTGTAAGTTCGCGATCGAGTTCGACACCGAGTGCATCAGCGATTCGGGTTGCCAACTGAAAGAAACCGGCAAGCATGACGACGCCCAACACCTCGTCGTCACTCAGCCCTTCCTGCCGCAGGTGCTGAATGTCTTGTAGCCCCAGGGACGCAGGCTCCCGAGTGAGCTTATCACAATACACGAGCATTGCTCGCTCTCGGGCGCTCAGCGTCGCACTTTGCCAATCGCGTTTGAGCGCTTCAACCAACGCATCGTCCTGTGTAATCTTACGCAGCAACTCTGCGTGCGCTTCCGTTCAGTAATGGCACTCTGACACTGCACTGACCACGGTCGCGATCATTTCCCGTTCTCGCTCGGGCAGTGGGCCGCCACCGTATACGGCGCCGCTGAGCTGGAGGTATGCCCGTAGCATCTCTGGGTTGAGACTCAGCGCGCGGCGTATGTTGGGGATGAAGCCGAACTGACGTTTGCTGGCCGCATATACGCGCTCGAGCGTCCCATCCGCGGCAACCGGGTCAACCGTAGCAATCCATACCATATCGTATCCAATCCAATTGTGTGCCCTCATGCTAGACAGCACGTCGCCTGGGAAACCTGCCAATGGCGTGTTCGCAGTGCCTCCACCCGCCCGACACCAAAGATGCGCTTTCCGTTGGCCGCACGCGAGAACGGCTCAGGTCAACGACAGACGCTACCGCGGCGACGCAATCTCCGGGGTCGTGGAAGGAGGACGGCGGTGACGCGTGGCGTGTTCAAAGGCGTACGCTAACCCGATCAGTGTCGGCTCGGACCACGCGTCGCCCAGCATCTGGAGCCCCGCCGGAAGACCGTCATGCACAAACCCCATCGGAACCGTCAGGGCCGGAAACCCCGTGTGAGGTGCCAAATCCTGGCTGTTGTCACCGTGTGGGGTCGTGAGATCTCCGATGAGCCGTGGCGGATTACTCCATGTGGGAAACACCATAGCGTCGAGTTGATGTTCCGCAAGCTGCTTCCGAACTCCTTCCCGCATGCGTTCTTGGTTTTGGCGCGCCACTCGGCACCCGTCGTCCCCCTCAGGCGTTTCGGTCATCTGGGCAAAGAACTCCAGTCGCGCCTGAATCGAGGGGTGGTATCGGCCCGATCTGATGACGTCATCGAGGCTCGCGACCGGCGACGCCGGCCCGAGGCTCCGGAGGTACGCGTTGATATCGCTCTTGAACCGACGGCACCATCGCGCGTTCCGGGGAATCTCGTCCTGTTCCGGAATGATCACAGGATCGATGATCACGGCCCCCCGACGCCGCATCACGTCGAGAGCCTCCTCGAAACGGTTCAGCACTTCCGGGTCAGCCCCCTCGCGGTTCGACCACTGTCTGAGTACCCCAATCCGCGCTCCCGCAAGCGCCGTTGTATCGAGAAAAGCCGTGTAGGTATCGACGCGATGGGTCCGACTCGCGGCGGTCACGGAGTCGGCCGGGTCGAATCCTACGATCACATCGAAGACCGCCACGGCGTCGACAACG
>JBFIZG010000485.1:0-2874 GCA_041604955.1 Gemmatimonadales bacterium
CCCCCCGGAACGACCCCCGGGCGAACACCGCAGCTCTTCCGGCGGCACTGTATCGACCGTCGTCGCTGTCCACGGAAAGGTCGCGCAGCTCATCTTCGAACCGGTCCCGTGTCGTGAATCGTCCTTCCGGTCTCCGTGACCTGAACTCCAACCGGCTCTCGACGACACCGCTGATGAGCAGGGGCTGCTGCGCCGGAGCGAAGGCCAACCGCTTCGTGGTACTCGTCTGGTCGGTCGAGACGCGTATCGCCCCGATTTCGTCGGTCGCACCCAACTCCGGCGGCGCCAACAACGTCAGGTTTGCGGACCCCTCCTGAACGATGGTCTGCACTCCCGGCTGCTGGGGCTCCAGGTCCTCAAGCTGCCAGATGCCAAGACTGGTTTCCAGCGTCACTACGGTGCGCCCCGAAACAGTCCCGCCCACGGGATCGATCAGTCTCACCTGGACGGGGATCAGCGTGGTTCCGTCAGCAGGAATCGCCCCGTTCGGTACCCGAACCTCGATCGAACCCGCCCGACGCTTTCCGACGGTGTGTGGAATCGAGTCCGGTCCGGCCCGCGGCGGCAGCACCGAGTTCTCATGCGTCAAACCGTGGTCTGGGAGCACCGGCTCAAATCGGCGCCCAGGCTCATCCCCCACAGCTGCACCGGCACCGAGCGCGGTGGGCGAGTCCACCACCAGACCAACAACCTCACCGGCGGCACGACGCTGGAGAATCGCGGCGTGGACTTCGGCACTGGGCGACGCGACTGCAAAGTCTGCTTGATGGAGCTCTCCACGCTTCAGGTCGACAAAACGACTTCCCCCGCTCCCGGCATGGCGGTTGGTAAGCGGAACCAACTCTGCGCCGGCCGGCAGCGTGGCTTCGTCGAGCCGCACAACATGAAGACGCGGCCGCACGCCGATGAAGCTGTACTTACCCTCCACGTCCGTGACGGTCGAGCGGCCATCTTCCAGGTAGATTCTGATCCCAGGAATGCCGATCTCCTCGACCGTCTGCTCGGGATGGTCGCCGCAGTCACAATTGGCGTACACCTTTCCGACGATGATCCCTTCGTCCGTGAACACACCCTCTCGGAGCCGGACTCCTGCCGTCGCGACGTTCGACCGGGAATTCGTGGTTGCGCTGAAGGCCTGCACCCGATTCACTCCATCGCCGAGTGCGGCGCCCGGACCCACGACGGTCCTGTACGTGACTACTGCGGTCTCTGTTCCTGACAAGTCCCCGATGGCAAACGTCAGCTGTGGGCCCAGTCCCCCGCTTGGGTCGCTCAGCCGAACCCCGTTGAGCCGTGCCGACCCCACCTGATACCGAAATCCTCCCGGCAGGCCATCCACCAACGTCACGTCGTCCACTACCAAGGCTCCGACGTTCTGGATCCGAACGGTGTAGTCAACGAAGTCTGCGATTTCGGCAACGTCACGGGAAGCAGTCTTCTCGACCAACAGTGCTTCGGCGGAATTGACTGTCGTCAGTTGGTCGACCGCCATGTTGTTGCTGGCGTTCGAATCTTCGGCATTATCGAGCCAAGCGGTGTTCGTCACACCAGGCACCGCATCGGGCCACACACCGACCGTCAACGTGATGTCCGTGGACTGACCGAGGGGCAAGGCACCCGGATGGACGCACGAGACGACGGCGTCGATCGCCGAACAGGTCCAATCAGACCCGGTTCCCGAAAGGAACGTCAGCCCAGCCGGCAATGTGTCAGTGACGGTAATCGGCGACGATACCGCCGTCGTTCCGACATTGGATACCGTGAGCTGATACACGCCGGGCTGCCCGACGGTGAAGTCGGCCGCGTGTCGTTTCGTGATTGCGAGGTCGACGGCATTGATAACCGTCACGACGCGGCTCGTTGGAGCGGAGCCATCGTTGTTCGCGAGAGTCGGATCCGGTGTATCAGAGGAGGCCGCGACCATGTTGACGAGCGTATCGGGCGTAAGGGCCCGTACCTCAACATGGTACACCACGCTGTCACCGGCAGCGAGCTGCTGAATGCTAGGCCAGCTGACTACACCTTGTGTCTCCGTGCCACCGTCGGTCGCCGACAAGAACTTCACGAGGCTCGAACTCGAGTCCGGTGGGCTCACCACCACGACGGCAGCCGGCAACGTGTCGGTGATCGTTACGTTGGCCGCGGCACTCGGTCCGCGGTTGAGTACCGTGATGGTGTAGAGTATGTGTTCTCCGACCTTCGCGGTCGCCGGACCACTCTTGAGTGTGACCACGTCGGCACCTTCGACCACCGTCGTCGTCACCCGGCTCGAAGGGTCAGTCCCGTCGTTATTCGATAACTCCGGATCTGGTGTGTCGGAGGCCGCGGCAACGACGTTCGTGAACGTGCCAGACGTCGGCGCAATAGCCGTTACCGTATAGGTCGTCGTCGATCCGCTCGAGAGGCTCACAATGGAAGGCCAGGTCACGGTTCCCACCGACTCCAACCCTCCAGCAGAGGCGTCCACGAACCGAACCACTGAGGGCAGCGTGTCCGTCACGACGACGTTGGCGGCCGCTGCGGATCCTTCGTTGAAAACCGTGATCGTATACGTCAGCGTATCGCCGGGCGACACGGTTTCGGGTCCCGCCTTCGTCACACGGACGTCCGCACCTTCAACGACCTCTGTTGTCACTCGGCTCAACGTCCCGTCATTGTTCGTCGGGTCCGGGTCCGGGGTCGTCGCCGTGCTCGCTGCCACGTTCACCAACGTCCCACTCGCCGGCGCCGTCACCTCCACCGTATACGTCACGGTCACCCTGTTTGCGAGTACGCCGGGTGTCCACGTCACCACGCCATTCGCCAGCGTTCCGCCGCCCGAGGCGGACACAAACGTCACCCCACTCGGCAGCGTATCCGTCACCACCACGTCCG
>JBFIZG010000486.1:0-2861 GCA_041604955.1 Gemmatimonadales bacterium
CTCCTCGAGCGGATCGCGGAGATCGAAAACGTGTTCATCCCTCTCCAAGATGGATGTCGGTTGGCCGCGCGTGTTTTCCTCCCTGCGCACGCTCGGGAGCGTCCGGTTCCGGCTGTGTTGGAGTACATCCCGTACCGGAAACGGGACTTCATGCGGGGTCGCGACGAGCCCATGCATCGTTACTTCGCCGGTCACGGATACGCCGCCGTCCGCGTGGACGTCCGGGGGACCGGAGACAGCGACGGTGTGCTGCACGATGAATACACGTCAGAGGAACTGGACGACGGTGCGCAGGTCATTGCCTGGATTGCGGGCCAATCCTGGTGTGACGGCAACGTGGGGATGATGGGGATTTCGTGGGGTGGATTCAACGCGCTCCAGGTCGCCGCCCTCCAGCCACCGGCGTTGCGGGCGATCATCACCGTTTGCTCGACAGACGACCGGTATCGCGACGACGCGCATTACATGGGTGGCTGCCTCTTGAACGAGAACTTGCAGTGGGGCGCCATGCTGATGACATACGCTGCGCTCCCACCCGACCCGGAGATCGTCGGCGACCGTTGGCGCGACCTGTGGCTCATGCGCCTACGTAACCTTCGGGCGTTTCCTGAATTGTGGATGCGTCACCCCTGGCGAGACGCCTATTGGGAGCATGGATCGGTGTGCGAAGACTATGACGGGATTCGTGTTCCGGTCTACGCCATCGGTGGTTGGGCAGACGCGTACAGCAACGCCGTTCCGCGACTCCTCGAGCATCTCTCGTGTCCGCGAAAAGGACTCGTCGGTCCGTGGGCACACCAATACCCGCACTTGGCCCGCCCGGGACCGGCGATTGGATTCTTGCAGGAAGCTCTTCGCTGGTGGGACCACTGGCTCGCCGGCAGCGACAACGGAATCATGGAGGAGCCGATGTATCGGGTGTGGATGCAGCAGAGCGTTCGTCCGGAGCCCCAGTATGACGAACGGCCCGGACGCTGGGTGGCCGAGTCGCAATGGCCGTCGCCGCGCATCGCGAACCGACGCTGGTTCTTGAATCCCGCCCGTCTCGATCCAGAGCCCTTGCCATCGGTCCGGCTCTCGCTGGCATCGCCACAGGTCACCGGCATGACGTCGGGTGACTGGTGCGGGTTCGGCGCCGACGGGGAAATGCCGATTGATCAGCGGCAGGACGATGGTCGCTCGCTCGTGTTCGACACCGAGCCGCTCGAGGCGCCGCTCGAGATCCTGGGCGCCCCCGAAGTGGGTTTGGCCGTGCGAGCGGATCGCGCAACGGCGATGGTGGCGGTCCGGTTAAACGATGTGGCCCCCGATGGTGCCTCGACACGTGTCACCTACGGGTTGTTGAACCTGACGCATCGCAATGGGCATGCCGCGCCGGAACCGCTCGAACCCGGCGCCCGCTACGATGTGCGGGTGAGGTTGAACGACGTGGCGCACAGTTTCCCAACGGGACATCGGCTTCGCGTCGCCGTCTCCACCTCGTATTGGCCTATTGCATGGCCGGCGCCCGAGCCGGTCACGCTGATTTTGGCGTCCGGTGAGAGCACGCTCACGCTGCCGGTTCGCACGCCGGACGCCGCCGACGGCCGGCTTCGCGCGTTTGATCCGGTGGAGGTGGCGCCGGGCTCGCAGCACAAACCGATCCGTCCGCTTCCACTCAAACGGGTGATCGAACGCGACCTTCCCAAGGACGAGGTCGTTTACACGTTGTCGAGCGACGGAGGCGAGTTCGGCGGGCACTCCGTCGCGTTGCTTGATGCGATTGATATGGAGATCGGATTCCGCATGACGCGACGTCATCGCATCTCGACCAAAGATCCGTCCACGGCTGCCAGCGAAATCGTACAGCACGTCCGGCTCACGCGCGGCGACTGGTCTGTTCAGGTGGATTCGATTGCGCGGCTCGGCGCCGCTCCGGATCGTTTCGAGTTTGATGCCGAGGTGCGGGCGCGCGAAGGGAATGCCCTGGTCGAGACTCGGCAGTGGAACGTTGAGATTCCGCGCCGGCTCGGGTGATGATAGGAGAGTATCCGGACCGACCGAGACTCGCGGGGTGCGAACGGTGGCGTGGGATGGAGCGGCGCAGCTCGTCGGCGGGGCCGCCTAAACCACGAGGACACACCCAACAATTCTCATGAACCACAGGTAGGGTCTCACCGCAAGGCAAAACGATGAACGATCGATTGACGTCGGTGATGTTATTGTGCCTCGTTGGTGTATTCTGGGACCGGACGGATGCCATCGGCCAGGACGCGCCGACGGCGGCGGCGATTCGCGCGCCGGCTCCCATCAGTCTCGACGGAATCCTAGATGAGTCCGCGTGGAGAGCGGCGCAGCCACTGTCCCAGTTTGTCCAGAACGAGCCCGATGAAGGACAGCCTTCCTCGGAGCGAACCGAAGTCCGAGTGCTGTTTGACGGTGACGCGGTGTACGTTGGCGCGTGGATGTACGATCGAGATCCAGCCGCCATCGTGTTTGGCGAGAGACGTCGGGACGCGAGTCTGAACGAAACCGATGCCGTACTCTTGATTTTCGATACGTATCAAGACAGACAAAACGGATTCGTATTCGGCACGACACCGGCAGGAATCGAGTACGACGGTCAGGTGACGCGGGAAGGCCAGGGGGGTGGCGGGGGAGGGCCGCAACGGCAGCAAAGCGGATCGGGAAGTGGCTTCAACCTGAATTGGGACGGGAGTTGGGAGGTGGCCACCTCCCGTGACGCGGGCGGCTGGTACGCCGAGTTTCGGATCCCGTTCTCGACGCTGCGCTATGGGCGGGGTGGCGCTCAAACCTAGGGTCTCAACATCTCGCGAAATATCCGCCGTCGCAACGAACAGGCGGTGAATCGCACGTTCGTC
>JBFIZG010000487.1:0-2852 GCA_041604955.1 Gemmatimonadales bacterium
CAACCGGTGTCGGCGGTGTCGTCGGCGGACATCGCCGCGAAGCATCACCCGGTACGCGTAGCTGCGCTATTCGGCGTCGCAGCCGCAGCGACACTCGCTGTTGTGTACGCGCTCGTGATTGGCCTGGGACTGCCAACCTGGGTGTTCTTAGGCGCCGTCGTCCTTCTTGCAATCGGGCTCCCGATCATGCTCGTTACCGGCCGTCACGAACAGGCGCGAGCGGTTGCGCTACGCACCGGCATGCACATGGCGACACCGGTGGGTCTCAAGAAGCATCTGACGTGGCGTAAGGCAGTCCTTGGAGGCGGACTCGCGTTTGGCGGTCTGACGGCCGCCGCGGTGGCGTTCATGGCTATGCGCACGCTGGGAATCGGACCCGTCGGAACGTTGGTGGCCAGTGGTGTGCTTGACGAACAAGCCCCACTTGTGCTTGCCGATTTCGTGGACCGTACCGGTGATTCCACGCTGGCGGACGCTCTCACCGAAGCAATCCGAGTAGATCTATCGCAATCACGCGTCGTTCGCCTCATGCCCGAAGGGGATGTGGCGAATGCTCTCCGGCGCATGCAACGCGACGCGGACGCAACGCTCGAGGCGTCAGTCGCACGCGAAGTCGCGATACGAGAGGGCGCCGGTGCCGTGGTCGCCGGTGTGATTAACCGTGCGGGTGCCGGGTTCGTGCTCACGGCCCGATTGGTAGCGCCGGAAAGCGGTAACGAGCTCGCGGCCTTTCGAGAGACGGCAGATGATGAAACCCAGATCATCGATGCGATGAATCACCTGTCCCGCTCGATGCGGGAGCGGATCGGTGAATCATATAAGACCATCCGCGCGCAAGGCGGTTTGGATAGAGTTACAACCCGCTCGCTCAAGGCGCTCCAGAAGTACTCGCAGGCGCTCAGAATTGAACAAGCCGGTGACTTTGCGCTCGCCGAGGATCTGTTGGAAGAAGCCGTTGCCCTGGACTCGAACTTTGCGATGGCGTGGCGCAAGCTCTCGGTGGTGATATCGAATTTCGGCGGAGAGCGATCGCGCTATTCGTACGCAGCGGAACGGGCGTACGAGTTACGGGACCGCCTACCCGAACTCGAGCGGTACCAAACATCCGCTTTCTATTACCTGAACGGCATTGACTTCGATCAAGCAATCGCCATCTATCGAGCCGGATTGCAACAGTTTCCCGACGATCCCACTCTACTCGCGAACGGTGCGCTCGCACTCAACATCAAACGCCGGTATGCAGAAGCCGAATCGCTCGCCATCAGGGGAGCAGCGTACGGCCTTGCTGCGTGGAACAACCGCCTCCATGCGCAGGTTGCGCAGGGAAAATTTGCAGAGGCAGAGTCCACCGTTGCTCGGTGCTCGCCACCGAGCTGCACCGACTGGACGGTGAAAATAGGGTTGGCGTCGGCAAAGAGAGATCACCAAGGCATGCTAACCGCCCTGGCCCCTGTCTTGGAGGTGGACAACGCAAACATCAGAGCGATTGCCATGGGCTGGCTCGGGGCGAGTGCAATGCTGAGGGGCCGGGCCGCAGAAGCAGGACGTGAATTCCGAGGCACGATGCAATTGACAGTTGACGCGGGCATGCCGACGCTCCACTACCAGTTCGCGGTGATGTTTGCGCAACAGGAAATCCGCTATCGAAATCGCCGCGCGGCGGCCTTCGAGATCTTGGACCAGGCGCTCGAGCGGTTTCCCCTAGAGTCACTCGACCCGTTCGACCGGCCATATGCGCAGCTGGCAACCGTGTACGCCGAGGCCGGCGAGGTCGACCGCGCCAAGGCGTTACTCACCGAGTACGAGGCAGAAGTACCCGAGAAGTACCGTGTCGGTGATACCTGGACGTACTCGGCCCAGAGCGCCGTGGCACTGGCGGAGGGGCGGCCCGCGGATGCGGTAGAGTATGCCAGAACGCGGCACCGTATCGGGGATGGGGGACATTTTTGCGGGGAGTGCACCCTGTACGAGCTCGCGCGTGCATTCGATGCAGCCGGCACGACGGACTCTGCCCTCACCACCTGGGAGAAGGCCGCTGCTTCAGCAGCGTTCGCCGGGATACTCACAGAAGCCAGCGAACTTCCACGTGCCTATGTGCGGATGGGTGAGATCTACGAGGCGCGCGGGGATCCTGACAAGGCCGTGGAGAAGTACAACGCGTTCGCCGAGCTGTGGCAGGACGCCGATCCGGAGTTCCGGCCGCGGGTGCAGGAAATTCGGAATCGGATTGCGCGACTTGTGGGTGAGATCAGGTGATGCGACAAGGTGTGGAGTACACTGTATATAGTGCACGGTACACCGTGAACTGTGAACTGTGCAATGATGATGCCTAAGCTCCCTCAAGTCTCCCGACGCGCAGCGCTGATCTTGGGCGCGACCTTCGGCCTTGCGGCCGGCACCGGGTTGTTCACCTTTTGGTACGGGCAGGGCGCCTCATATATGACCGACGATCCGGCGGCGTGCGCCAACTGCCACATCATGGGGGAGCAGTTCGCCGGCTGGATCCAGGCGAGTCACCGCTCGGTGGCGACGTGCAACGACTGCCACACTCCCAAGCCCTTGGTCGCAAAGTACATGAACAAGGCGCAAAACGGCTTTTGGCATTCCTTCGCATTCACTACCGGAGGGTTCCTCGACCCAATCCAGATCAAATCCGGAAATCTCAAGATCACCGAATCGCGCTGCCGCTATTGCCATGAGAACGTGGTAGATGCAATCGTTCCGGCCGGTACCGAGCCGGTCTCATGCGTGCGATGTCATCGAAACGTCGGCCATCGAACATGACCTGGACGTCCGTCTCTGAGAGGATGATGATGAGGGTGAAGTCAATCATGAAGTCGTCAAAGGGTGCC
>JBFIZG010000488.1:0-2836 GCA_041604955.1 Gemmatimonadales bacterium
CCAGAAATCCAAGACAGCGGCGGCGGACTCGACGGCGAAGTTGTTTTCGTCGGCCGGCCTGAGCCCGCGCCGGCTCCGCATGATGGCCTCGACCTCTGCCATGGCGGCTTGCATCTCGTCCAGCGACGCCGCTTTCACCAGCATGATGTCGAGCACGCGCGGCGGGTTGACGAAACGCTTGACGGGAGACAACGCCGGAGCAACGGCAAAGTTGTCCAGTGAAAACCCGAACACGTTCCCCTGGCTCTCGACCACCCCCACGACGCGATACGGAAGACCTCTGATCCGCACCTCTCGTCCGATGGGGTCGCGGTCCTCGAACAACCGCTCGGAGAGCGAGCTGCCGATGACGACCACCGGTTGTCCACTCCGTACCTCTTGGGCGCTGAAGGCGCGACCGTGTTCGATTTTCCAGTTACGGACGTCGAAGTACTGCTCCGATGCGCCGATGACGCGAATGCTCTGGGCGGTCTTACCCTGATACTCGACCTCGGCCCCTCGGTCGGACTCCCACGCGGTTTGCACCGGCACGGTGAGCGCTGCGGACACCGCCCGCGCATCGTCGTACGTGATGTACGGACGGCGGAGCCATTCGCGCCACTGTTCGCGCGACACGTTCCCCACCTGGAAATCCGGATAGCGGCGAAGCTGGAAGGTGTTGACGCCGAGGAAATTGCCCGCGACCCGTTCGGTCATGTACGTGTTCATGCCCTCGACGACGGTCCATACCGCAATGAGAAACGTGACCCCGATGAAGACGCCGATGACAGAAAAACTACTCTTCATCTTTTGCGACCAGATCACGTTCAAGGCGAGACGGATGGCTTCGCGGAACGGCATCGGTTACCGCTCGCCCCCGTACGGGTCCGTGCGTAAGATCGACAACGTCAGTTCGATCCGTTCTCGGCGGTCGAGCTGCGCATGGGCTTGACGCGGCTGCTGTCCCTGAGGTCGCGAATGGTCTGGTACGGACCCGCCACGATCGAATCCGACTCGGCAAGACCCGCCAGGACCTCGAAATACTCCTCGCCGGCAATCCCGACGTCGACGGGCCGGAACTGCGCGATGCCTTCCTGCACGACGAAGACGCCTTCCGTTTCCACCGTGGTCGTGTCTTTCGGCGCGGTCTCGGTGGAGAGCGGCGTGTGTTCTCGCACCGTCAGCGCGATGATGGGTATGCTCAAGGCGCTGTCGCGGGTCGCCGTGATCACCTTGGCGGTCGCCGACAAGTCAGGCCGAATGTCGGGCGGCGGGTTGTCCAGCGTGATCTCCACGTCATAGTCCACCGCGCGATCGCCCGTTCCGGCGGCAGGGGACACGCGGACCGAACTCTGCGCGATCTTCGTCACCTTTCCGGTAAATGACGTGTCCCGATACGCGTCGATGGTGACTTCAGTGGAATCACCGAGATGGAGCCGAACCACGTCGGTCTCGTCGACGCGCACATTGACCTGGATGACGGACAAGTCGCTCACCGTCATCAGCAGTCCGGTTTCGCGGGAGAATGTGCCGGGAACCGCGACCTCACCCTCTTCCACCGCGAGCCGGGTGACCTGGCCGGCCATGGGGGCGCGAAGGATGGTCTTCGCGAGCTGCTCCTGCGCCTCCTGAAGGGCGGCACGCGCCTGCTCGATCTGATGCTGCGCAGACGTGGCCAACGCCTCAGCCACCTCGTAGTTGGTCTGAACCTGCTCCAAGGCCTCGTCCGACACGAGGTTGGGATCGGTGGTTTTGAGCGCCTTGGATCGGTCGAGCGCCCGTTTGGATTGATCCCGGTTGACGTTCGCCTGGAGGGCAGACGCCTCCGCACTGGACATCCCGGCTCGGGCGCGCGCAACTTGGGCCTCGTATTGCGACGGATCGATGCGTACCAGGAGAGCCCCACGCTCCACCCATGAGCCTTCTTCGACCGGCAAATTGATGATCCGGCCGGTGATGTCGGCACTGATATCCACGGAACGTTCAGGCTGGATCTGTCCGCTTGCCGTGACGCTCTCGACCAAGTCTCTGCGTGAGACCTCTTCGATGCGCACCGAGACCTCGCCCTCACCCCCGGCTCTCAGGTTGCCGATCACCACCGCGGCAATCGCGACCACGACCACCGCGCCGATGATGAGTTTCTTCTTTCCTGACATTCGTCTCGTTCCTCTGGCTAACGCAAAGGCCGCCCCACCGCGGCCTCGAGGGTTGCGATCGCCTGATGGTAGGCGTAAATGGCGTTGATGTAGTCCCGCTCCGCTTGCTGAGCAGCGAGCTGTCCGTCCAGCAACTCAAAGAACGTGCCCGATCCAACCCGGTACCGTTCCGTGGACAGCCGCAACTGCTCGTTCGCCGCTACTCGGTTCTGTTCTTGGATCCGGATGGCCTCGTACGCGGCCTGCAGCCCATAATATGCCTGGCTCACCGCGGTCCGCACCTCGAGTTCTCTGGAGCGGACGATCTCCACCGCGTCCTCCGCCTGAGCGGCGGCCTGAGACACGCGGAGCGGCCGGCTGAATTGCGTAAAGATGGGGAGCGAGACCGACATGCTCGCCGAAAACGGCTGACCCGTGAAGTCGAACGGGAACACGCTGTTCTGCGAACGGATACCACTCCGAATCGCCTGTTCGTCCGCCGGTGTGAACGCCAGGGCGCCGCAATCACTTGGCGGGAGCGGCGTCGTCAGCCCGGCGAAAATCTGGTTCTGGAGCTGACAGTCGGCCTGCGCCGCCGCGGCCTGCTGCTGACCGGAGGAGATGGCGTTTTGGATCAGCGGATCGGAATTCGTGAACTGTTGCGTGAAGCCCGACCACCCGGCTGAAAATGACAGCGATGGGAGCCAATCCGTCTTGACTGC
>JBFIZG010000489.1:0-2834 GCA_041604955.1 Gemmatimonadales bacterium
ATCGCGGGCGGCATAGGTAAATCCGTCACGACCGCTCGCATCACCCGTCCGTGCGCCAAGGGCCGGAGCTGTTCCAAACCGTCCCGCAGCTCCTCTGTCGTGGGGGGGCACCCGACCCAATGTAACAGCGCCTCTTTGGTATACGCGTACAGCCCAACATGCTGGAACACCCGACACCCCGACGGGATAACCGGAGCGGCCTCGGCGTTCCGCCAAAACCACGACGCACGACCCTCTGCGTCGACCAGCACCTTGACCCGGTTCGGGTCCGAGGACGCGGTGTCGTCCATGCGATGCGCGACCGTGACCAGCGAGGCTCCCAGACTCACCATCCGGACCGCCGCCTCGACCGCGGACGCCGGGAGAAACGGTTCGTCTCCCTGGAGGTTTACGATAATTTCGGCATCCGAAAATTCGGGCCGACGCACGACCTCCGCCACGCGCTCGGTTCCCGACGCATGGGATGCGTCCGTCATCACGGCCCTCACACCAAGGGGCGCCACGGCATCGAGAATCCGCTCATCGTCCGTGGCCACAAGGACCTCGCCTTCGATCGGATAGCCCAGCGCCTGTCGGGCCGTATGTCGTATGAGAGGTTCGCCCGCCAGCCGACATAGTGGCTTCTCGGGCAATCGGGTCGAGCCGATGCGAGCAGGAATTACCAGTAGGATACGCACGGCGAAAGTTAACATCGGCAGGGGCCGCTGTCAAAACCCGTGCCACGGCGCCGAAAACCCGGTCAGCAGCCGTAAGTAATTGACATTTCAGTAAGTTCCGAGCGCCCCGGGGAGACCCGTCCCGGTCAAACACCGCTCCTACCGCGAGGCGCCGCCGGTGACGATGCGTAGAAAATTCTCGAGGAGGACTTTTCCGTTGACCGTCCCCACCGATTCCGGGTGAAACTGCACCCCAAACAGGGGGCCTTCGGCATCCGCGATTCCCATGACCTCCCCGTCCGATCCGTGTTCGCTCCATGCCGTGACCCGCAACCGGCCCGGGAGCGACGCCCGGTCGACCAACAGCGAGTTATAGCGCATCGCGATGAACGGCGATGGGAGCCCGGCGAACACCCCTTCCCCCGAGTGCACGACCGACGAGGTCTTGCCGTGCATCAAGCGTCCCGCGCGCCCGATCGTTCCTCCGAACGCCTCCGCGAGCGCCTGATGCCCGAGACAGACGCCGAGCAATGGACGGTGCCCGGCACACCACTTGATCAGTTCCTTACTGATACCCGCCATCGACGGTGTTCCCGGCCCGGGAGAGATCACGACGGCGGCGGGGTCGAGAGCCGATACCTGGTCGAGGGTCACCTCGTCGTTCCGACGGACGACAGGCTCGGCGCCCAGCTCTCCCAAACACTGCACGAGGTTGTAGGTGAACGAGTCGTAGTTGTCGAGAACGAGGATCATCACGCGCGCGGATGGTACTTTCGGTGCACCTTCCGAAGATACGCGCGATCGACATGCGTGTAGACTTGCGTCGTGGACAGATCGGCGTGACCCAACATCTCTTGCACCGCCCGCAGGTCGGCGCCGCCCTCCAGAAGGTGCGTCGCAAACGTATGTCTGAGGGTATGCGGGCTCACTCGCTTCGTCACACCGGCCCGTTCCGCACACCGTTTGACAATGGCCCACGCGCCGACCCTCGACAGCGGTCGCCCTCGAGCGTTCAAAAACAACCGTCCTTCGGACTCACCACGATCGAACGTCGGTCGGAACTCGCGGGTGTAAACGGCGGCCGCCCCCAGGGCGCGTCTTCCAATCGGAATCAGGCGTTCCTTCGCGCCCTTACCGAGTACCCGGACGAGGGCATCGTCGAACAGTACGTCACTCACGGCGAGCCCAATGAGTTCCGACACACGGACGCCCGTCCCGTAGGCAACCTCGAGCAGCGCCCGGTCGCGCCAAGCGCGCGGCTGATCGGGGTTGGGAACCGCGAGCAAGGCCTCCACCTCCGAGACCGTGAGGACATCAGGGAGCGTGCGCCACGTCTTCGGCGTTTCGAGACGCGCGGTCGGTTCGGATTTGACGTGCCCCTCTTCAACCAGAAACCGGTAGTACGTGCGGAGGGCTGAGACCTGCCGACGAATGCTCGTTGGGGCCAACCCAAGGTCCTTGAGATGAAATACGAATGCGCGCAGGAGCTTTGGGGTTGCCTTTTCCGGGACGTCCACGCGCTGGGACAAGGCGAAAGCGGCGTATCGTCGAATATCGCGGATGTAATTGGTGATGGTGTGTCGGCTGGCGCCGACCTCAAACCCCAAATAGTCCTCAAAGAGCGGGATCCAATAGTCTCGGTCCAGTTCGTGCTGGATCGCCTTCGTCGCCATGAGCCCGATCTCTTCGCTACGCGCTCTCGACCGACGCGATCGCAAACACCTGCAACCCATCGCCCCGCCCGACAGCATCCATTTCCTCGTTCGTCTTTCCCTTGATAGAGACGGCGTCGGGGGCGAGTCGAAGGTGACCGGAAACCGTTTCGCGCATTCGATCGACATGCGGAGCCAATTTGGGGCGTTCCGTCACGACCGTGACGTCGATGTTGACGATCGAAAAACCGGCGTCCGTGAGACGTCGGTGCACGTCGTCGAGCATCTCGAGCGAGTTGACGTCTTTCCACCGCTGATCGGAATCCGGGAACAATCGCCCGATGTCTCCCAACGCCGCAGCCCCCAGCAATGCGTCGATCACCGCGTGGACGACCGCGTCACCATCCGAATGTCCCACCAGCCCGCTGTCATGCGGCAGCTCCACCCCGCCCAGGATGAGCGGACGGGACGCTCCGAACCGGTGGCAATCGTACCCGATCCCAAATCGTTGTGCCATGGGAGGATG
>JBFIZG010000490.1:0-2809 GCA_041604955.1 Gemmatimonadales bacterium
CCCGCGCCTCGGCGCTCTTCAGGAGCACCGTGGGATACCGCGCCAGGTGTTTGATCATGGCCTGTTCGTCCGGCGACTCCAGGAGACTCAAATCGGCGTCCTCAATGCTCAGCGCCGACGGGTCGCATCCCGCTGTGCGAAAGATACCCGCTAACCGGGTGTGAGCGTACTGCACGTAGTATACGGGGTTTTCATCGGACTGCTTAGTCGCCAGGTCCACGTCGAAGACGAACTGTGAATCCGCCCGTCGCATGAGAAAGAAATAGCGCGCCGCATCCACGCCGGTCTCGTCGAACAGCTCTCGAAGCGTGACGAAGTCGCCCGACCGTTTAGAGAAGCGCACCTCGGCTCCCCCCTTGGTCACACGTACGAGCTGCACGAGGACCACACGGAAGAACGCCTCCTCCAATCCCATCGCGTTGAGCACGGCCGCCATGCGCGGGACATAGCCGTGGTGATCAGCGCCCCACACGTCGATCGCCCGATGGAATCCCCGAGCGGCCTTGTCGAGATGGTAGGCGATGTCGGGCAAGAAATACGTGTACGACCCGTCCTGTTTCCTGAGCACCCGGTCCTTTTCATCGCCATACTGCTGGGTCTTGAGCCATAGGGCGCCATCGGCCTCGTACGTGAGATCGGCATCGTCGAGACGATCCAATGTCTCGTCGATTCTGCGGGACCGGTACAACTCCGATTCGTGAAACACCACGTCAAACTCGACCCCAAAGTCTGTCAGATCGCGTTCTTGCTCGGCGCGTTGGCTTGCGATGGCGAGAGCGCTGCAGCGCGAGATCCCATCTTCTTCAATGAGATTCGCAAACGCCTTTCCCTCGTCTTCGATGATTTGTTCCGCAAACTCCGTCAGATACGCGCCGTGGTAGCCGCCTTCGGGAACCTGATACTCTCGCCCCACCGCTTGCTGCACCCGAGCCCACAGCGACTGGCCAAGTAGATCGATCTGGGTGCCGGCATCATTGACGTAGAATTCGCGCGTTACGTCGTAGCCAACCGCGTGGAGCATCGACGCGATGGCGTCGCCGAGTGCGGCCCCCCGTCCGTGGCCCACGTGCAGCGGACCCGTGGGATTCGCCGACACGAACTCGATGTTGACGTTGACGCCTTTCCCGAGATCCGATCGGCCGTATTGATCCCCCTCGTTGAGGATCCGGTGCAAGACGTTGGCCAGCGTTCGGTCCGATACCCAAAAATTGATGAATCCCGGCCCCGCAATTTCGACCTTTGAAACGACATCCAACGGGAGATCGAGCCGTTCGATGAGCGCTTGCGCCAGGTCACGGGGTTTTTGATTGAGACGCTTCGAGAGCTGGAGTGCGACATTGGTGGCCAGGTCGCCGTGCGCGGCATCCCGCGGCGGTTCAAGCAAGATCTCGACGTCCTGCACGCCAAACGACGTGACAACGCGCTTCAGTGCCTCCCGAAGTTGATCGGTGCCCGTTGTCAGGAGTTTGTCCCCGGCTTCGCCGCACTCGAATCCTTCGAGCCGGTTTTTGCGTCGCTCTTTGGAGGCGTTTTGGTCTTGTCAGTCTTGGCGTCTTTCTTGGGGGCCTTCTTCCCGTCGTCCGACGCCTTCTTCTCTCCGGCGCGCTTGTAGTCCGTGATGTAGAAACCACTCCCCTTGAACACGATGCCGCCGCCCCCGGAGATAACTCGCTCCCCGCGAGCAGAACATTGAGGGCATTCGGCCCGGCTGTCGTCGCTGATTCGTTGTCGCTGCTGATATTCGTGCCCGCACTCGGGGCATCGATATGAATAGGTCGGCATCACCCAACTTCCGTAGTCACAACAGAATAGCGAAGCTAGTGGGAGTCGGACGAGGGGTCAAGCCGCGTCAAGGGGTTCGCGATCGGGCGGAACGGTTCACCCCCTTTCCGGACGACGCCTCGGTTGGAGGGGGACCGCCGATCGAATCATGTCGACCAACGCGGTCTCGCGACCGGTGCCCGTCAAGACCGCGCATCTGATCTGATAGCACACGTCTGGCGGGTCAGAGTTTGGGAGTGCGCGCTCTGAAGGACCACGCGCGTTATACGTTGATCGGCGACGAGGGGTCACCCGGCGTCGTACGTTCCCCAAACGTCGCGTAAGACGTTGCTGATCTCGCCGACCGTTGCTCGCGCCCGGACGGCATCGATGATTCGCGGCATCAACGGGTCTGTCCCGGCTGCCGCCGTACGCACTTTGTCGAGCGCGTGTTGCCACCCCTCCGGGGCTCGACGCGCCCGGCTTTCAGCGAGCCGCTGACGCTGCTGGTCGGCCAGTCCGGTGTAGTCTGGCGCTTCGATGTGGAGCCCTGCATCATCGTCGACGAACCGGTTGACACCCACGACCACTCGGTCGCCGGCCTCCACGGCGCGTTGGTCTCGGTAGGCCGCCTGCGCGATCGCATCTTGAAACAGGCCGCGCTCGATGGCTCGCGCCGCCCCACCCCAGGCGGCGACCTGGTCCATCAAGTGACGGACGCCTTGTTCCATCTGGTCAGTCAGCGCTTCGACATAATACGAGCCGCCGAGCGGATCGGCCGTGCCCGGGACACCCGACTCGTACGCCAGCACTTGCTGCGTTCTGAGCGCCAGTCGCGCCGCCTGTGCGGTGGGCAGTGCAAGGGCTTCATCGTAGCCATTGGTGTGCAGCGACTGCGTCCCGCCGAGCACGGCGGCGAGCGCCTGGTACGCGACGCGGACGACGTTGGTCAGCGGTTGCTGCGCCGTGAGCGTGGACCCACCCGTCTGTGTGTGAAACCGCAGCACCGCACTCTTGTCGCTGGCGCCGTATCGATCCCGCATGAGCG
>JBFIZG010000491.1:0-2803 GCA_041604955.1 Gemmatimonadales bacterium
CACCGACCGGGCCGAGCTCGCTCGCCGACTGGGGCTGACCGCGTGGATGCCCAAGCCCGCCGATCCGCGGGACGTCGTCGCTGCTGCGGGGCGGTTGATCGAGCGGAAACGGCTTCAGCAGCGCACCGGCATTTTGGGTGAAAGCCCGGCCATTCATGAAGTCCTGATCAAGATCGAACAGATGGCGCCGGTGTCCTCGACCGTCTTGATCGAAGGGGAGTCGGGTACGGGCAAAGAACTCGTCGCGCAGGCGATTCACTCGCTTTCGCCGCGGCGGTCGGGCCCCTTCATCGCGGTGAACTGTTCGGCGCTTCCCGAATCGTTGCTCGAATCCGAATTGTTCGGACACGAGAAAGGCTCGTTCACCGGCGCCGCCGAGCGGCGGTTGGGGCGGTTCGAGCTGGCGGATGGCGGCACGCTGTTCTTAGACGAAGTCGGTGAGATGCCGCAGTCGACACAGGTGAAGTTGCTTCGTGTGCTCGAGAGCCGGTCGTTCTACCGGGTAGGCGGCGCGGAGCCGATTCGCGTCGACGTGCGGGTCGTGGCGGCCACGAACAAGCCACTCAACGAACAAGTGGCGCTCGGCGAGTTTCGCGAAGATCTCTATTTTCGGTTGAACGTCCTCCGGATCTACCTGCCGCCGCTTCGCGAACGGAAAAGCGACATTCCTATTCTGGTACAGCGTTTCGTACGGGAGCTGAGCGACGAGCACGGGCGTTCGTTTCACGGCATTGCGCCGGACGCGATAGAGATATTGGTGAACGCGCACTGGCCGGGGAATGTCCGCGAACTGCGTAACCTGATCGACTCGATGGTCGTGTTGGCACCGGGTGGCGAAATTCGCGCAAGCGATATCCCGAAGGACGTGCGCGAAGGCGGAACACGGTTGCTCCCCATGGCGATTCCAAGGCGGCTGCAGGAAGTTCCGGGGAAGGAACTGGAGTTCATTTTTCGGAGTCTGGTGGAGCTCAAGTTGCAGGTGGAGGACTTGCGCAACCGGATGGAGGAGGGTCCGCAGCGGGTCGAAGTGATCGACATGGGTCGCGCCGCCCCGGTGCACTACGAAGAGATCACGCCACGGGAATCAGATCAGGGCGACGAACCCGCGGCGCCCGCGGAGGACGGCGCGGTGGTGTATCGCTCGGGGATGAAGATGTCGGACGTGGAACGTGCGGCGATCGAGGCGGTACTGGCGGAGACGAAGGGGAACCGGCGCCGCGCCGCCGAAAAGCTCGGCATCGGCGAGCGGACGCTTTACCGGAAGATCAAAGACTACGAGATGCAGTGAGTAGATACCACGACGGGCACGGGGTCTTTCATCCGATTGACGCGTGCCACGCGGACGAATACGCGAAAGATTCTGGCGGGGTTGTAACCCACATCACAGCGATACCGGCAGCGGCCACACATTCTACGTGTAATGCACCGCGGAATGCGGCTGTGACACAGGTCACGAGCGTTCCCGGTATCACGATCAACCAGTAGACGTCTCCTCAGCGTCCGTAACGCGATCGCCATTCCCGTGAACGCGAATGGGATTGGCCAAGAGGGATGCGATTGGAAACGCGGACGCTCCACGAACAATTCCTCATCGTTTCGGATCCGCCGCACGGCCGGCTCGACGTGCGTTTGGCGGCTCCCTGTATCGGCCTGACGCCGGCACAGGTGCGTCTCAAGACGGACTATCCGGTGCCGGAAATATGGGTCGCGGATCGGAGCCGCATCCGGATCGCCGCCACGGCGCAAACCCTGCGCTTGGCCGGGCACAGGCTCGCGGTCGTCAAAGGGAGCCAACTGCTCCTGCCTCCGCAGACCGTGGTCGAGTCCTTTTGCTTCAGAGCGCCCGGTCTCGTGGTGCGCGTGAAAGACGGGTCTGAGGTCGAGATTCCGTATGACGCCCCTGTCACCGGCGTGTTGTGCAAGACCAAGTGTCCCGACAAGTCCGGATCGACAGCCGGCCCTGGGTTTGCCCGAACCATCGACCCCGTCGCCCTCGTTTCGGACACGCATGGGGCGGGAGGGCATGCGAAGGAGACGATGTCCGGGGAACCGGACAAGGCACGGCCCGTCTGTGTCTCTACGTTCCTCGATTTGTACGTGCCGACCAGTACCGGTCTCATTCGCGTCACCTTCCACGAGAGCGAAACCGACTTTACTCCAGGTGCATCGGAGGCCACGGACGATGCGGCTGACCGCCTGATGGACTTCGTTTCGGACTGCGAAAAACACCTCGTGAACCTCCGGTTGGATCGGCGGCTCGAGGACATGCTGCCACGCCGTCCCGTGTCGTACCAGACGACTGCGCGGTACTCCGTGTCGCGTACCGGATACTCGTTTGCGAGCGCGCGGCTGCCTCGCCTCCTCGGCGAGATAGCGCCCGGTCTGGACGCCCTGAACCAGTGTGAACTGTCGTCGCGGTTGGTCTACTTGACCGCGACCCAGCGCGAATCCGCTCCTCGCCGCGCGGCGTAGCGACCCTCCACAACGAGTTCTTCACTCCGTTGCGCCGGGTTCTGACGGCCAGCGCGGAGCGTCGCCGCGGGCATCCCTGGTGCGCACACAACTCCGGCTACATGTTGGGTCGAACAGTACGTCACTGAGTCGACGGCAGGCACGGAATAGCAGGCACGCGCCGAACGAGCTGCATCCATGAGGGAGATCCCCATGAGACGGGTACGGTATGCCGTTGCTATGAGTCTGGATGGGTACATCGCAGGTCCGAAGGGCGAGAATGACTGGATCGTGATGGACCCCGACATCGACTTCGGAGCGCTGTTCAAGGAGTTTGAAACCGCGCTCTTGG
>JBFIZG010000492.1:0-2795 GCA_041604955.1 Gemmatimonadales bacterium
GAGCGCTTCGTGCAAGAGATCAAGACGACGGCCAATCTCCAGCATCCGCACATCCTGCCGCTCTTCGACTCCGGTGAAGCGGATTCTTTCCTCTATTATGTCATGCCGTTTATCGACGGCGAGACACTGCGCGACAAACTCGATCGCGAAACGCAACTTGGCATCGACGAGGCTGTAAGGATTACATCCGAGGTGGCTGACGCGCTCGATTACGCACACCGCAACAACGTCATTCACCGCGACATCAAACCCGAAAACATTCTACTGCACGACGGCCGCCCAATGGTGGCGGATTTCGGGATCGCGCTTGCAGTCAGTGCCGCCGCCGGGGGACGGATGACGGAGACGGGCCTGTCACTCGGCACGCCGCACTACATGAGTCCGGAGCAGGCGACTGCCGACAAAGATCTCACGAATCGTTCGGACATTTATTCGTTAGGCAGTGTGCTGTACGAAATGTTGACTGGTGAACCACCGCACCTTGGTGGCTCGGCGCAGGCGATCATCATGAAGATCGTCACCGAAGCGGCGCAGCCTGTTACGGCAATACGCAAGTCGGTCCCGCCTAACGTCGCGGCCGCAGTTGACAAATCGCTGGAGAAGTTACCCGCCGACCGCTTCGAGAGCGCATCGAAGTTCGCGGAGGCGCTTACCAACCCTGCGTTCACCCTGCCCACGGCACAGGTGGCCGCAACCAGCGCGTCCTCGACGCGTCGGTCGACCGTTGGACTCCGGGTGTTTGCAGCGTTTGCGGTGGTCATGGCCCTGTGGGGTTGGTTACGGCCCCGGCCGGAAGCCCAGAATCTGGTATCGCGGTACAGCATCGCTCTCCCCGACAATGAGGCGCTGGGTGACAGAAATTTCAGGGGATCACACATTGCGATCTCTCCGGACGGCTCACGATTGGTCTATTACGCGACTAGTACCGGCCGCGCCTTCGACGACGAAAACCCGGACGCGCGACTGGTCGTGCGGAACTTGGATCAACTCAATGCCACACCCATCCCCGGAACGGAAGGGGGAGTTCACCCGTTCTTTTCCCCCGATGGATCCAGCGTTGGCTTCCTTCAACAGGATGGCTGGCGAACGGTGTCGTTGGATGGGGGCTCCGCCATCACCATTGGTCAATCCGGTCTGGCTCAACTGGGAGGGTCGTGGGGACATGATGGTTACCTGTACTTCTCCGGTAGACTGCCCGGATCCGGGGTGGTGAGGGTTGCCGAAGAAGGCGGGCCTCCCGAAATCGTGACGAGCGCCGATACCGCTCGAGCGGAGGCCGAGCACATCTGGCCGGTGGCGCTTCCCGGAGGCCGCGGCGTCGTGTTCACCGTGACTCGTGGTGGAACCATGGATTTTGATGAGTGGGAGATAGCCGTGGTCGATCTCACGACGGGCCGGCACAACGTTCTTGGGCCAGGCACCCGCGCGAGTTTTGCGGCGGGGCATCTCTTCTATGTGACGGCGGCCGGGGTCCTGATGGCCGCGCCGTTTGACGAGACGACGTTGGCGGTCACGGGAGGCGCCGTCGCGATCGGCGACGGGCTGCAAATCGGCTTCATGGGAAGTGCCGACCTTGCCGTTTCTCAGACTGGCACGGTGTTGTATACGACGGGCGACCTCTACCGGCGAACAAACGCGGAACTTGTGTGGGTGGAGCGGGACGGGAGCGCGGAAGCCATCGATCCCGGCTGGACGGTGGATTTTCGGCAACCGGCGCTGTCGCCGGATGGGACGCGGCTCGCGGTGAGCGTCCGCGAGGGCGAAGAGCAGGAGATCTGGATCAAGGAACTCGACCGAGGGCCGGAGACCAAACTCACGTTCACGGGGACGAATTTTTATCCGGAGTGGACGCCGGACGGGGAACGACTGGTCTATACGCACTGCTGCGGGCAGGGCCTGGATTTGCATACCCGGCGGGCGGACGGGAGTGGGCAGGAAGAACTGTTGTTCTATGATGAGCGGGCGCTATGGGAAGTAAGCTACTCCCCCGACGGACGATGGCTGGTGTACGGGGTGAACAATCCTATAAGGGATCTGTACGCCCTTCGGATCGGGGCGGACTCCACACATGTACCGTTGGTCGTGACGGAGTTCGACGAGGTCGCGCACGCGGTCTCAGCGGACGGTAGATGGCTGGCGTACATCTCGGATGAATCCGGCCAGGACGAGGTGTACGTGCGCCCGTTTCCAAACACCGATGCCGGTCAGTGGCTGGTCTCGAGCAACGGCGGGCAAGAGCCGGTGTGGGCGCGTAACGGCCGCGAGCTTTTCTACCGGAGCGGCGGCAACATGATGGCAGCCGATGTCCTTCCGGGCGCCACGTTCGCGATCGGGGACCGCCGAGTGTTGTTTTCGACGCGGGGTTATCGCGCCGGTCCGAAACATCCGGAATACCAGGTGACGCCCGACGGTCAACGTTTTCTGATGATCAGGGATCGGATCGATTCGAGCGGGGAAACCGAGCTCATCGTCGTCGAGAATGTCTTTGAAGAGCTGAAAGCAAAAGCGGGACGGTAAGACGGTATGGCGGTAGGTAGATGACGCAGATATCCGAAAAACTTTCCACTGCCCTTGCGGGTCGGTATCGCATCGAACGCCGACTCGGCGAGGGTGGGATGGCGACCGTCTATCTCGCCGAAGACCTGAAACACGATCGGAAGGTCGCGGTGAAGGTGTTGCGGCCGGAACTGGCCGCGGTGCTCGGGGAGGAGCGGTTCCTGCGGGAGATCGAGGTCACGGCGGGTCTGACCCATCCGCACATCCTGCCGCTCTACGACTCGGGGAGTGCGGACGGC
>JBFIZG010000493.1:0-2792 GCA_041604955.1 Gemmatimonadales bacterium
CCCTTCTCGCACGGACGGCAGACACACCACGTGCAGTTGCGGGTAGATCTCCGGCATGTTCTCCTTGAAGCCCCACCACTCGAGCAGCCCGCTCCCGGTCCACTCGTTGAGCTGTGCCTCCGGGACCGAAGCCGGATTGTACGGATCGGTTCCGCCGATGAGAACGAATCGCGCTTGCACACCCGCGTCCTTGAGTTGACGCACGGCGTCCACGTAGTCCTGAATCCCCTTATCCCACAGCATTCGGCCCGCCAAAGCCACGACGGGTGTACCGACAGGTGCGGGTTGTGGCCGAAAGCGCTCGACGTCGACGCCCGATCCCGATATGACGCGTGCGCGATTCGCGCGGACGAATCCCGAGCCGACCAAGTATTTGAGGTCGTCGTAGTTCTCGACCGTGACACAGCCGGCGCCGCGGTTGAGGAGACCCTTGAACGCCACTCTGAGCACGGCGCGGATCACCTTGGCCTTTCGGTCGTCCGAGCTGAACGCATAGCCAAGCCCGGTAAACGTGTTGACGATCGCCGGGACGCGCGCCACGAGCGCGGCCATCGTCCCGTACACGACCGGCTTGATCGCCACGTGATGCACGAGATCCGGCTTGAGGTCCCGGTAGTGACGCACCAGCTCCCAGAGCGGCTTGCCTTCCTTGAGGACGTTGGTGCTCGATCGAACCAGTCCGATCGGCACGACGTGAAACCCTTCGGATTCGATCCGTTTCCGATGTCGGGCGACCCTGGTCAAGACCGTTACATCGTATCCGGCGTCGCGTGCCGCCCTGGCCTGGGGCAACCGATGCATCCAGAACGCCCAGTCTTCGCTGACCAAATAGACGAGCTTCCGCACCCGGCCGCCATTTCGTGTTGGCGTCGCAGGCGGCGTCGTCACGTCTACGAGTGGTTGTTCGCGAAGCTGTACCATCGCTGTCTCGCCTAATCGCCCCAGATGTATTATGCCGTAATCGAAAAATGCGCTGGTCGTCCAGCTCGCGAGCAGGACTCGGTGCGACCACCCAGCTCCCCCGCTGCGGGAAACTGCGATGCTGCCCCACACGATGCTGCTCCGCTAGGAAAATGGAGGTCCGGTCGACCGTGGGTTCAACTGGATTGTCGGAGCAAGAATCACACCCGCCGACCTGTCTCCGGTAGGGTGCGTTGTTTTCTATAACTTGTTTAATAACAATAACTTAATTGTGTCGCACCCGTGGCGCACGTCGCCGATGAGGCTTTGTGCGGACTCCATGCTACGACTGTACCGCTGCCACAGCACCTTGCAGATGCGGGCGGTGGGCTCAGTCCGTCGGCCGGACCTCAGATGGGGGCAGCTTCCAGATCGGCCTCGTGTCTCGACCGGCGCCGCACCCGATGCCTCACCACGAGCAAGTGGATCCATGCCAGCGCCGCGCCGGCATAGATAGTCATGAGCGGAGCAAACGGGGCTCTCAGCCGTGCGAGTCCCTCCGAACCGGCGGACACGCCGATGAAGTAGACGGTCATCCCGAGGATGAGGGCGTGACCCAACAGGAGGTTGCGCGGGCCGCCGGCCCAACGGACCAATCCGAGCAACGTCAGGACATAGAGGGCACCGAGGTACAGCACGGTCGCGACGATCAGGGCCGCCGCCCACGTATTGCCACCCGACCACCGTTCCAAGTAACGCCCGAACGACGCGCTCATCGAGTTGGTCATGCCGGTTCCTTGGGGTTCCACGCCGAAGAGCTTGAGAATCTCACCTCCGCCCGGATCCAACATCAGCCGCGCGCCGCCGAGGACGGTCATGTGAGCTGTCCCTGCGGGGTTGTCGAACAAGTATTTCAACCCATAGCTCATCTGTCGTTCGTGAACGTGTTTGGTCGTGTCGGACTCACGCCGCATCTGCTCGTTCAGAATCGCGGCGGCGTCCTTTCTGGAAACGTCATGACGAAGGGCGTAGACCGCTGCGGCGCGGTAGTTCAACATGTTGCGCCCGGTGATCCCCGAGAACGTCGACGATCCGACAACTTGGTGGTTTCGGACTTGCCACCCACCGACCAGCAGCAGCGAGGGGATCAGAAACGCCACGATGGCCGTCGCGAGCTGCCGGGGATTCAGTTGCATGGCCCGATGGCTGACGATCAACCCGACCACGATCGCCAACGTCAGGTAGTAGCTGATCGGCCGAATCATGGTCGACAGCGCGAGGGCCGCGCCGAACGCCAACGCGATCCAGGGGCTGCGGTTCTTCGTCAAAAAGAGGAGGCCGAAGAAACACGCCACGACCGTGAGAAGTGCACCCAGACTGTCCGACATGAGGATCAACGCCAGATCGGTGTGCAGCGGATCGAGCGCCGCGATCGCGGCCGCGTACAGACCGGCGCGCGGAGAGAACAACATGGCGGTGATTCGATACACCACCGCCAGTAAGAGGCCGGACAGCAGCACTTGGACGACGATGACAGCCGCCGGATGTCGTCCGAACACGCCATAGACAGCGGCAATGAACGCGGGATATCCGGGTGTCCGCAAGAACTCCGGACGTTTTGACGCGCCGTCGGCAAGGGCGAATTCACCGTCGTCGAGGATCGAGATTGCCAACCGTTCGTACTTCTGGGAATCTGGGTCGATGTCGACGAACCTTCGGGGATCCTCGCTGTGCATGTGCGCGAGGATGAAGAGACGTACGATGACCACCGCGCCGATGATCGCGAGCAGTGGAATGTTCCGGCGAATGCTGTCCCGGCCAGTGGGGCTCCCACGGTCCTCGGACGTCCGTATCTCGTTTGTCGGGCCCGAAACGCTCATCGGTCCTCCGTA
>JBFIZG010000494.1:0-2790 GCA_041604955.1 Gemmatimonadales bacterium
GCGCTATGGGTTCTACACGGAGCCGACCGGCGAAGTACGGATGGGTCGTTACTACTTCGTCGATGATGGCGTTGAGTTGCGTGTGAGGCTAGCACCTTATGGCAAAACGGCGGTGGAGCTTCCCGTGCGTATTTACGATCGCCACGATGGCATGTTGGAACTTGGCTGGGAGGGAAAACCCGAACGAACGTGCCGACTACGGCGCCAAAACGACAAGCTCTTTCTTGGGAATTGCATAGAGAGACTCGCCGTAATGCCCATCTCGATTCGTGTTGCGGACGAGCGGGACGCTGAATGGATGGGGACCCACTTTCCAGTGTCCCGTGAAGATGTAGCAATTCTGGAGAGAGCAAAGGAAATCTTGGAGAAACAAGGCCAAAGGAATCGTGCAGGAGATCGAAACTGCGACGACGACATGGCGACCGGCTCGTTCAGCGTATTCTGTGCACTGTATTCCGCATCGATCGACGTTGCCGGCATATACAGACACAGAAGGCCCGCTATGCAGGCAGTAAGACAGGAGCTCCAGCGGCGCTATCCTGGCGAATACGCACACCGATTGCGGGATATCAACAACAGTCCAGACATTGAAGACAAGGCCTTGATTGCAGCACTCGATTCTGCCCGAGCGCGATTGCGATCTGAACTGGCTGCGCAACACGGGCGTCAATGACAGTCAGAGCACTACCACAAGTCCACCAACGGTCCAACCGAAAGCGGCGGCGAGCGCTTCGTCCCCTTCGCTAGTTAGGCGCTACGGCCGGCATGGCAGCGTCAGCCCTAAAGGGCTGCGCGCATCGACTCACGTCGTAACGCGCACCGCCTCGTGGAGAAACTCTGGAGCGATGTCCGCACCATTGGGCCAGACGAGCGTCCGGAACTCCGGGTGTATGGTGAACTTCTTGAAGTACTCAGGATCCCGCAGCGGTTGGAAGACCGGTCCCCGGAGCTGTCTGGATAGGTCTACCTCTCCCGCGGTCCCATCGCGAAACCGAACCCAGACCACGTAGTCCCGGACGTATCTGGCTTCCATCACATCGTAGTCCATCTCGTTACTCCAGCGGCGCGATTCGATTGAGTGGCTCCCCCTGCCGTGCCAACTCCCAGTTCCGGAGCAGCTCCGCGCGGTGAAGGGTTGCCCATTCGCGGATGTGGCGCATAGCTCGTCCAGGAAAGGTACCGTGAACCACTCCCGATTCCACCTCCACGGAGACGCTGTGCTCTCCGTAGACCGCATGAAAGTGAGGAACGCCATGCTCGCTGTAATGCATACCGATGACGATGCCGAGGAAGCGGGAGATCTCGGGCATGCGGGCCATGGTACTGATTGACCCTCGGCCGGCATCATCAAAACGTGCATCGGGGGGAGCGGAATCATGCATACATCCGGGCGCGAGTCCGGGCTTGAAAGCCCGGCTCGGCAATGTCAGCCCTAAAGGGCTGATGCGTTGGCGCACGCCGACAGAGCGCTGCCCGTAAGTCGGCCGACTCACGGGCAGCGACACACTGACCCGACACGCCTTCGAGAAGTCAGTCGTCGTGGCCTCTGTGGCGCATGAATGCCCTGATGAACCCAAGCGCGGACGGGGTGTCGACGCGTGTCGTCTCGTCAATAATGTCAGCCGGCGTCGAACCCGATCCACCACTCGATATGCTGGCGATGATGTGTGTGCCGGCAAAATAGTGTGGTCCGCCTGAATCAAAGAGAGCGGACGAACCCGGATTCCCATCCAGTCGAAGGTGGTCACCGTCCGGCATGAGCTCGAGAAAGCCTTGGTTGGCCACCCGACGAGTACCAAAGCCCTCGCAGTTGGGGTCTAAAGCCGGGGGGTCAGTCGGGGGGTCGAGGTACTTGAGTTCTGTGCATCCGTAGCCAACGACGTCGAACCTCTGATCGGTAAGCTTGCCCTTCCTATCGAGCTTATCGAGAATGTTTTTCTCCGGCAATTTCGCAGGTTTGATGTTCCAAACAGGTGCGTCGAGAACGAGCACGCCGATGTCGTGATTGATGGTAAATGTCGGCGTAGGGGGATCCACGAACTCCCATTGGGGATGCTTGTAAGCGGTCGCCAAGACAACCGGGGACGTGGCAGTGACGGGACTGTCGAAAGTCACCCCATAGTCGCCGTGCGCGAGACCCGCTAGCTCCACCCCGAAAAACACGCAATGGCCAGCAGTGAGAAAGACTTTTGGTGAGATCAGTACGCCTGAGCAGAACATCGAGCGGTCACTGGTAAGCACCAGAGCTCCCACTTCTGGATGCCGATCGCCATCGAGCACACCTCCTACGACGGCGTCTATGGTAATCTCCAAAGGGGGGGCCGCCGGATCCTTGCAGCCCGCAACCAGAGCTACGAGGACGAACCCCCAGGCTACACAGGCAGGCTGGATGCACCGCATTGTTCCGCGCATAGTCCCTCCTCGACAAATCGGGCGTGATGGCTCCCTCTTCCGAGGGGCTACGCCTCCATGGCCTCCTTGAGCCGGAATCTTCCGGCCTCTAACTTTCATTCCGAGTATCGCGGGCCAGCCTCACGCCGTTCTGAGGTGACTCTCATTCGCAGTTGAGGCCCGGTGATCGAGCTTCGAGTACTCGGGGCTTTGCGGTTGAGCGCGACCGACGGGCGGGACTTTTCGGGTCTCGACCGCCAACCGAAGCGACTTGCCCTCCTCGCCTATCTCGCCGCGGCCGTCCCTTACGGCCTGCAGCGGCGTGACATCCTGCTGGCGCTGTTCTGGCCCGAAGTCTCGGCAACCAAAGCCCGCGCCTCCCTGAGCCAGAGCCTCTAC
>JBFIZG010000495.1:0-2781 GCA_041604955.1 Gemmatimonadales bacterium
AGTCCCTGCAGCGGACTGTCGCTGCTCCCGGTAATGAGATCGACGATGCGCTCGGAGACATCCGCGATGCCGCTTTCGTCCAGGAGCTTCGCCACCGTCGTGCCCCGAATCCGGTTGGCAGCAAGCCGTTCGTGCGACGGGAGACCGGCTTCTTCGAGCGCGTGAGAAAAAGGGTAGTGACCGACGTCGTGCAGCAGCGCGGCGAGTTGGACGAGCAGGGATTCGTTGCTGTCCAGCGCGGCGAGCTCGCCCCGTTCTCCCAGGAGCGCCAACGTGCGTCTTGCGAGATGGTACGTACCGAGCGCGTGTTCGAACCGAGAGTGGGTGGCGCCGGGATAGACGAGGAACGCGTGTCCCAATTGGCGAACGTACCGGAGCCGCTGTAGCGGCTGGCTGTCGAGCACGGCGAGCGCGCGGGCGTCGACACGGATGTTGTTCCAAACGGGGTCCCGGATGACCTCGAATTGACTCGAGGCGGTCATATGCCCTGCCTAGACGTTGGGACCTGCTTCTCGGACGTCGTCGGGAACGCGATCCGCGTACCGTGTGAAATTCTCTTGGAACATCCTCGCCAGCTTTTCGGCTTGGGCGTCGTAGCGCTCGGGATCGGCCCAGGTGCTTCGGGGCTCCAGCACCTCGCTTGGAACCGCCGGTACGGCAGTGGGGACTTCGAGACCAAAGACTGGATCGGTGCGGGTCGGCACGTCTTCGAGGCTGCCCTCGAGCGCGGCATGAACCATCGCGCGTGTGTGCCCGAGATCCATGCGTCGTCCCTCGCCAAACGGGCCACCGGTCCACCCCGTGTTCACGAGCCAACAGCCCACGGCGTGTTTGGCGATTCGCTCGCCGAGCATCTTAGCGTAGACGCTCGGGTGGAGGGGGAGGAACGGCGCGCCGAAGCAGGCGGAAAACGTGGCCTGTGGCTCGGTCACACCCCGCTCCGTCCCGGCGACCTTTGCGGTATACCCGGACAAGAAATGATACATAGCCTGCTGGGGGCTGAGCCGCGCAATGGGCGGCAAGACGCCGAACGCGTCTGCCGTCAGGAAGACGATGTTGTTGGGATGACCGGCCTGGCCGCTTGCCACGTGGTTTGGAATGAAGTGGATGGGATACGAGGCGCGGGTGTTCTCCGTGATCGAATCGTCGTCAAGGTCGATCTCGCGTGTGGTCGGGTCGAGCACGACATTCTCCAACACCGTCCCAAACATCCTCGTGGTGGCGTAGATCTCCGGCTCTCCCTTTGGTGACAACCGGATCACCTTGGCGTAACACCCGCCTTCGAAGTTGAACACGCCGCGGTCGCTCCACCCATGCTCGTCATCTCCCACCAACCCGCGGGTGGAATCCGCGGAGAGCGTAGTCTTGCCCGTTCCGGAGAGTCCAAAGAATACGGCGGTATCGTTTCCCGGTCCCACGTTCGCGGAGCAATGCATCGAGAGAATGCCCTGCTTGGGATACAAATAATTGAGCACGGTGAAGATGGATTTCTTCATTTCGCCGGCGTAGCGGGTTCCCCCGATGACGGCGATGCGCTCCGCAAGATCGAGTACGACAAATGTGGCGCTGCGTGTCCCGTGTCGTGCCGGGTCGGCTTGCATGTCCGGTGCATGGAGCACGGTAAAACCCGGCGTAAACCCGGCAAGCTGCTCCTGCGTCGGGCGAATGAACATGTTGTGGACAAACAACGCGTGCCATGCGTTTGTGGTAACAAAGCGGACTGGCACCCGGTACGCCGGATCGGCGCCCGCAAAGACGTCGCGGACGAATACTTCTTCGGTCTTGCTCAGATACCGTACCACATCGTCGCGAAGCAGCGCGAACTGTTCCGGACTGAGCGGTTGGTTGACGTTCCCCCACCAGATCTCCGCCTCGGTGGCGTCCGACTTCACCACGAATTTGTCGTTGGGCGACCGACCGGTGTGCGGAATCGTGATCGCATTGAACGGACCGCCGTAGACCACCTGTCCTTCGCCGCGGCGGATCGCGTGTTCGTAGAGGCCTGCCGGCCCGAGGTTCCAGTGGACGGCGCCTTGTGCGTTGAGTTCCGGTGTGATCGACTGCCCCGTGTCACTCGCGGCGGTAGATGAAATGGTCACGGCAGATTTCCTCGAATCACGCTGAGTGAATGACCCGCGGTTTGGGCCCGCACGCGCGGTCGTGCCGCTGGGTAAACTAACACATTTTGGGGATGTGTCCCGTTCATTCAGCCGTCGACCGCTGATTCTCGTGCGGTTCTCGGTCTCGGTCGAGGGCATCGATCATTGCGACCCGACGTTGATGACGCCCGCCGCCGAACGGGGTCGTGAGAAACTCGCGGACGATTTCCCTCGCCAGCCGTTCTCCCAGTAGCGTACCACCGAGCGTCAGGACGTTGGCGTTATTGTGTTCGCGGGCGTTGTTAGCGGTGGTGATGTCGTAACACAGCGCGGCCCGGATGCCGGCGATCTTGTTGGCAACTATAGAGCTTCCGAGGCCCGCGCCGTCAACCATGATCCCGAAGCGGGCCCGGCCGTCCGCCACCGTGTCGGCGACGCGTGCCGCGAATACGGGGTAATCCACCGGCTCCGTGCTGTGAGTCCCCACGTCGAGGGGTGAGAACCCGAGTTCGGCAACCCAGGGCTTCAAGGCTTCCTTGAGGGCGAATCCGCCGTGATCGGCGCCGAGGACGACGGTGACGGTACGCGCGTCACCGGGTTGAGTGCGGTCAACACTGTCACGCGCCGTCGTCATCGCGACGCCGAGACTCTTTGCCAGATCTCTGGCTGCAGGCGTGACGAG
>JBFIZG010000496.1:0-2767 GCA_041604955.1 Gemmatimonadales bacterium
CAAGCCGACATGGTCCAGAGTGTGGCCGCCACAAGCGCGACCCGCGATCCGTAGACGCTACGTGTCACCACGTAAACCAATCCCACACCCAACGCGCCCAGGAGCGGGTTTACCAGCCACTCGAGAGAAACGAGGATTCCCACGGCGAGGAGCGCCGCCTGGCCCGGTGGGTACTGTGACACCCAGCCGGCCTCGGTCACGGTCGTCTGCGCAATGAGGAAGAACTCAGGGGATACCGGCGGCGGGGCGGCCAACCTGCCTGAAGCAAACACCCGTGCCTGGAATAGCTGTGCCACTTCATCGGTGAGGTGGGGGTTCCCCGCAAACGCGTGTTGCATGGCGAGCGCGGATACCACGAGGACCATCGCGCTCAACCCCAGCACGATTGTGCGGTGGCCCACCGTGGGCCACCGAATGGCTCGCCACTTCGCATGTACGCCGATTCGTCCTGCGACCACGGCGCCAACGAGCACGACCACGAGCCCGATCGACCAGAGGGAAATGTGGTCGCCCCAGTTCGGACCTCGGTCTGGTGCACCTACCCACGTAGGAATCGGGAGCAACGGCAGTGCCACCAGCGCGATACCGATGCCAACCCAGAGCGCCCGGACCAGGGGGGCGGTCATTTCACCTTGGGCTTCCGGGAAAAGAAATTGAATCGCAACAGATGCCACAGCGCAGCGACGCCATCGCGCCAATCGATCTTCTTTCCTTCCGCGTATGTTCGGCCACTGTAGCTGATCGGCACCTCCCAAATTCGCGCCCCGGCCTTCGCAAGCCGCGCGGTCAGCTCCACTTCGATGCCGAATCGGGACGACACCAGCGGGAGCGATTTCAAAAGATCAGCCCGCACCATCTTGTAGCACGTTTCCATATCGGTGAGGTTCATGTCGGTCAACATGTTCGACAAGAGCGTCAGCAGCCGATTGCCCACCGAGTGCCAGAAAAAGAGTACGCGGCGCGGGCCACCGTGGAAGCGCGAACCATAGACGGCGTCCGCTTTCCCGAGCCGGATGGGGTCCAGCAGCACCGGAAACTCACTCGGGTCGTATTCGAGGTCGGCGTCTTGAATGACGATGACGTGTCCCGTTGCCGCTGCGATTCCCGCGCGGACTGCAGCCCCTTTGCCCATATTGTGCGGTTGATGGATGACCTTGTGTACTCGCCCGGCTTCTAGCAACTGATCGAGGATCGCTCCGCTTCCATCGGTGGACCCGTCGTTGACGGTGACGATTTCGAGCCGTAGCGGTACGGAGTGCAGGCGCTCGACGCCCGCTTCGAGACTCTCGGCTTCGTTGTACACGGGAATGATGGTGGAGAGCGTGAGGTCGTTCCAGTCGTTGGGGATCGTCATTCGGGCCGGACCCCGATCGCTATCAACGATTGGCCGATCCTGACAGGCAGGTATCGTTCCAATCGGAAGACCGGAACCAATTTTTCATACAGCGCCAAAGGACCGGCCGGAATAACGTCCCGCCGTAGCACGCGCCCGGCGAACCACCATCCCGGAATACCGGCGAGGTTGAAATACTCGAGCCGTTGCATCGTGAGCTTGCACTCACGGTAGCGATCGCGGAGGAGCCGTCGCGAGTATCGCCGGAAGTGCCCGAGCGAGCGGTCGAGCGAGCCAAAGAGGGCGGGAAGCGCGGGCACGAGCAGCACGAGGCATCCCCCGGGCTTGAGCAGGCTGCGCATGGAGCGGAGCGACCCCACATCGTCTTCGATATGTTCGAGGACGTTCAAGCACACGATGCTGTCAAATCGGTCGTTCGACAACGCCGGCGAGATCGTGGGAAGCGAAAGGTCCCGAACGACCACGTTTGGTCGACTGCCAAAGCGGCGTTCCAGGATGTCCCGATACGCCGGATCTTGGTCGGTCAGGACGACGCGTTCACGGTCGATGAACCACCGTGACATATTTCCGATACCGGAGCCAACCTCGAGCACTTCACGGCCGATCCACGGCGCCAAGCGGTCGAACATCCATCGATTGAATCCGGGCGCGTTCGCCAGCTCGTGAAGGGTGGCGGCACCGATGCTGTGAGTGGGGATGGAGGAGCTAGCTGGACTCGATTTCATATCGGGCGAGCTTACGATACAAGGTCGAGGGATCGATACCCAAGATCTCGGCGGCTCGCGTTTTGTTTCCGCCCTCGGCCTGCAACACCCATGTAATATAGGCTCGTTCGATTACTTCGAGCGTCGGGTTTTGCGGCGCTCTATCGGCCACCAGCGGCTCGGTCTTTCGCTCTGTGATGCGTTCGGGAAGCGCTGCGACACCAATCTCGCCCCTCCGCGTGAGAATGACCGCGTGCTCCAACGCGTTCTCCAGCTCTCGGACGTTACCGGGCCAATCATACGCAAGAATGGCCTCCAGCGCCTCCTTGGAGATTTCTTTAACAGCCTCGCCGTTTTCGTCGCCAATCCGCCGAAGAAATGCATCTGCAAGCAGGGCAATGTCTTCTCGGCGGTCGCGGAGCGGCGGCAAATATACGCTGATCACGTTCAGACGATAGTAGAGATCCGAGCGAAAGCGGCCGCGGCGAATCTCTTCATCGAGGTCTTGATTGGTCGCCGCAATGATGCGGACGTCCACGGGGATCGGCGTCGTTCCCCCTACGGGGAGCGCCTCCCGTTCTTGCAGAACACGTAGCAGTTTGACCTGGGTCGATGGCTTCATCTCCGCAATTTCGTCCAAGAAAAACGAACCCCCACGCGCGGCCATGAAGAGACCCTGTTTGTCACGGACCGCGCCGGTGAACGAGCC
>JBFIZG010000497.1:0-2758 GCA_041604955.1 Gemmatimonadales bacterium
CTGGGCATCGAGGGTTTGATCGGCTGCCATAAGGCGCGACACTACTACAAGGGCCAGTACTGGAACTCACTGACGAACGCCTGGGATACCTTGCCTGCCTTCAAGCAGACGCATGAGATATTCCCGGATTAGGGACCAGAGGAGTACGTTCTTTGGAGTGCAGGAATAGGGAGGAGCGTGGGTCCGGCCCTCCCCCGAGATCGGGCGCGGCACAGGTCGCTGCGCCCGATCAGTTCATTTGTCGTTCAGAGGAGGACACCAGGACGGGCGGCGCGTATCCGTCCTATCCGCCCAACCGTCAATCCGTCATTCCGTCTATCCGTCCATTCGCCTCCCGTGTAGCAGCGGTCACCGCCCGTCTATTCGTCTTCCAGCATGGCCCTCAGCTGCTCGCGGAGCTCCGGCGTGTCCTCGTGACCGTGGTCCGTGATCGCATGATGGGTGGCGAGCGCCAGAACCTCTTCTTCTGAACCGGAGATCGTGACGGTGCAGTTCTTCTCGCTCGGGAATTTGCGGCAGTCCGCGACTTTCCTGTTTGCCATGAGAGCCTCCGCGTGTTCAAAGGTCAGAAGCGACAATCGACAAACGATCCAGACGAAAGTATGAAGCCGTAACCGTGGCCAAAAACTATCATCGAGAAAGATCGCCAGTAAGCCTGCGTACCGCCCCTACCGCCGTTCCGCATCCGCCACCCGGAAATCCCGACGGAACAGCGGTACGTCGAGACGATATTCCGGACCGTCGTTCACCACGATCCCCCGTGACGTGAACCGGACGCGAGCACCCCCTCGTTCCTGTTCTTCCAGAAAGACCTGAAGCAACACCGTCCGGTTGAGAGGCACCCCACAGACGGCGTACCACCCCCGGTCGTCCGTGTACACTCGTTGGGCCGGCTGAACGTCACTCTCATCTTCCAAGCTCACGGCCGTCACCACCGCGTTCGGCACCGGCACTCCCGATTGGTCCTGCACAACCCCGTACACCATTCTGCCACCACCCGGCGCCCGAGCGGTTGTCGAGTCCGGACAGAGCGCGGCACGAACCGTCGCGAGCGACGGGACCGCAAAGACCATCGTGACGGTGTCGCCCCGCGCGAGGGACACCGGCACGTCCGGAAATGTGAACCCAACCGAATCCAGCCTCGGGTGGCGCATGCGAATCGTCTGGTCGCCACCAAGCAACGAGACGAGCCGAAACCAACCATCGCTGTCGGTCGACGCCGAAACGGTTTCCCCGGGTACCGCGACCACCACCCCCTCGAGCGGTTCCATCCGCGTGCTGTCGAAGACCAACCCGTCAAGCGTCGATGCCACCGCGTACAGCAGCTCGCCGGAAGGCGACGACACCTCCACCACCCGCCCGCCGGCAGCGCGAATCGCGACGACATTGGCGCGTTCCCGCCCGCCGCTCCGGTCCAATTCGATACTCGGCATACGGATTTCCCAGTCACGGATGACCCACGCTCCCGACGACACCGGCATGAACGCTACGTTCCCGCCCAGCTCGCGCGCCTCGACCCCGTGCGGCAGCTCGGTATACTGGTACTCCAACCGCCGCAGTCGCGCCGTGGCCTCGTCCAGCCACAGGACACCCGAAATATCCGATCCCTCCGTCTCACCTTTCACGGGTTCGAATGCCAACCCGACCCGACTCGTATCACCCCGGTCCCGCACCACCGACAGACAGTGCGTCGTCAGAAACGCATCCGACATCAGCACGTTCGCGTCGGGCGCGTCGTACGTCCAACTCCCGTCCGGGTTCGCCGTTACGTAACCGTTTTGCGCCAAGTCCCACGCGCTCCGCGCGCTCCGAAACGGCGACCGGGTAAACCCCTCGTTCGTGCGGCGGCTCTCCTCCAGCACGCGGCGGGCACGGCGGTCCAACCTACGCTCGTACAGGCTCAACGAATACCGATACAGCTCCCGGTCGAACGTCCAGGCGGCAGCCGCGAGAGCCTTTCGCGCCTCTTCCCACACCGTCGCCGTATTTGCTGCATCGGCGGCGCTCTGTCGGCAACGGTCGCTTCCCGTCACGGTAATCGCCGAGAGCTGTGTCGGGATAGTGGCGATATGGAGATCGTAGCTGAGTTCTTGCCCCTCAGCGAGCACGAAGGGTGGAGAGGTATACGCCATGTAGCCGATCCGCTCCGACCGGAGCCTGTACTCGCCCGCTTGGGCTCGGATCGCAAAGCTCCCGGAGACGCCGGTCAAGGCGCGAAACACCTCCTGCCCGGTCTCGTCGAGCAATACCACGAACCCCGCGCTCACGGGACGCCCCGAGATGCTGTCGATGACCTGCCCGCGAATCACCTGCCCGTCTGCGACCCTCGGCGCGACGACGAGTGCGGTCAGCGAGACGGCGTAGACGAGGTGGCGCGCGACAAACCGAGTGCAGGGAGACATGATGAAAGAATACTCACCAGGTGGCCTGAAAGTTCAAAGAACCGACAGCCGGAAAGACGGAAAGACGGCGCGGCGGCTACCGCCGCCGAACGTTCAACATCGAACATCGAACAGTCAACGGGCAGACGGTAAGACGGTAAGACGGTAAGACGGTAAGACGGTATGATGGTATGATGGTATGACGGCAAGGCCGGTGTTTGGAACCGGCCAATCTGCGATCTGAAATCTGCAATCTGCACTCTGAAATGGCGCTTCTGAGAAGCGCCATTCCGTCATCCCGTCATCCCGTCATCCCGTCAAAGCAATCACTTCGTTCTGACGACGTAGAGTCGCATCGCTGACGGCAACTGGCCACC
>JBFIZG010000498.1:0-2754 GCA_041604955.1 Gemmatimonadales bacterium
ACTCCAGCGACGCTTTCGACCCATAGACTCGAATTCGAAGGTTGTTTTCTTCGCCGATGGCGATTTGCGAGGCGTGTAAGACCCCCCGCGCCCCTCCCTCGTAGTGCAGCAATACGTTGGCGTCGTCGTCGAGCACCCGACCATGCACCAGCGTCGACACATCAGCGCACAACGCTTCCACGTTGAGACCAGTGATGTACCGTGCGAGGTGCTCGGCGTGCGATCCGATGTCACCCAACACCGAAGAGATACCCGCGCGGGTGGGATCGGTTCTCCATTCCGCTTGTTTGTGACCGTCGGCTTCGAGCAACGTGGCGAGCCAGCCTTGCGGATATTCGACGACAACCTTTCGAATGTCACCAAGTCGTCCCGTGCGAACCATCTCACGCGCTTCTTTGACCATCGGGTATCCCGTGTAGTTGTACGTCACTGCAAATACCGCGTCGTGCCGCTGGACGAGATGGCAAAGCGCCTCCGCATCGTCCAGGGTCGTCGTCAGAGGTTTATCACAGACGACGCACATCCCACGTTCCAAAAACGTTTTCGCGATCGAGTAGTGCAGATAGTTCGGTGTCACGATCGATACAAAATCGATCCGCTCGCTTTCGTCGAGGCTCGCCTCCACATCGGCCATCTCCTCGTACGTCGGGTAGACACGACGGGGATCGAGTCCAAGCAGCGTGCCCATTTGGCGAGACCGGTCGGCGTCAGACGAGAATGCACCGGCCACGAGTTCGATCTCTCCGTCGAGCGCGGCGGCTTTGCGGTGGACCTCTCCAATGAAGGCCCCCGGTCCGCCGCCAACCATCCCGTAACGCACGCGTCGACCCAACGGGGATCCAGCGGGATGATCGGTCACGCGCGCGACACCCAGGGAATTGTTGATCTCACGTCAAGCTCCAGCTTCGAATCGGGGCATATACTAGCGCCCAAATGCCTCGAGGGCTACCAGTCACGAGCGCGAGCCGAAAACGCCCACGACGCCCGACTACACTGTACGGCACGCTTCCCGCGTGACCACTCTCACAGATCAACCGGTCGGATTCCTCTACTTTCCTGCTCTGTCGCTGGGGACACAGCATCTCTCACAGGACATGGCCGGTCGAGGCTAGGCGAACACGGGAGCTTCATGAGCGATCTGACCGACAACGAACAGCGTCTCACTGAAGAACTCGAGGAGTCGCGCCGACTGGTTGCCACGCTCCAAGACGAACTCCAGCGCCGCGTCGTGGCGCTGAATACGCTCCATCAACTGGAGACCGCGGTTCGCAGCATGCGAATCGGTGTGACCGTCACCGACACGGCGGGCAAGATTGTGTACGTGAACGCCGCCGACGCCGCAATGCATGGGTACACCCCTGACGAGCTCATCGGCCAGCACGCGCGCATCTTTGCGCCGAATGGCGCCGGCAAACCCATCACCGACGCCGACATGCGTTCGATGGAGAGTTGGGAGCGCGAGTCGTTCAACGTCCGAAAAGACGGTACGACGTTCCCGGTGCATCTCACGTCCGACGTCGTCAAAGACGACCACGGGGAGCCCATCGGGGTGGTCACCAGCTGTCAGGACATCACAGAACGTAACCAATCGCAAGCCGCACTTCGCGCGAGCGAGGAGCGGTACGCCCTGGCGGCCGCCGGGGCAAACGACGGGCTATGGGATTGGGACCTCCAAAACGACCAGCTCTTTCTCTCCACCCGTTGGAAGGCGATGCTCGGATACGCCGAGCACGAGATCGGCACCACGCCTGGCGATTGGCTCGACCGCATCGTCCCCGGCGATCGGGAACGCGTACACGCCGCCATTGACACCCATCTCGAAGGCGGATCATCGCTTTTGCACGCCGAATACCGGATCGTCCATAAGGACGGCAGTCCACGTTGGATGCTCTGTCGCGGGCTCGTCGTTCGGGATGAGAACGGATGGCCGTACCGGATGGCAGGCTCGCAGACCGATATCACCGAACGACGCATTGCCGAACAACAGCTCGTCTATGACGCCTTCCACGATGCCCTCACCGGCCTCCCCAATCGGGAGCTGTTCAAGAATCTCGTCGAGCACTCGCTCGAGCGCCAAAAAGGTGGACGTGAAGACTACACGTTTGCCGTACTGATGCTCGACCTGGATCGCTTTCAAGTGGTCAACGACAGCCTGGGACATGCGGTGGGCGACGACCTGCTCGTGGCCATCACGCGCCGACTCAAGATGTGCACCCGGCCGGGTGACACCTTGGCGAGGCTCGGAGGAGACGAGTTCGGTATCCTCCTTCAGGACATCGGCAACGCCTCCGACGCCACGACGTTCGCCAATCGAATCTACGAGCAGCTCTCCGGCCCGTTCATGCTGAACGGGATGCGCGTGTTCCCCTCGGCGAGCATCGGCATCGTGCTCGCAGAGTCGCGCTACGAGGATCCGGCCGAATTGCTCCGAGACGCGGACACCACCCTCTATCGGGCAAAGTCAGCCGGCAAGGCTCGCCACGAGATTTTTGTCCCCGCAATGCGTGACCGGGCCGTCGAGCGCCTCCGCCTGGAATCTGAGATTCGCGCCGCCCTCGACAAACGGGAATTCAGCGCACACTACCAGCCCATCGTGCGTCTGGAAGACTGCCGGTTGGCAGGCTTCGAGGCGCTGATGCGCTGGGAACACCCGACCCGCGGACTCCTTCCGCCACGGGACTTCATCCCCGTCGCAGAAGAAACTGGATTAATCGTCCCAATGGGCTGGTGGATTCTGTCAGAGGCGTGTCGGCA
>JBFIZG010000499.1:0-2753 GCA_041604955.1 Gemmatimonadales bacterium
ATGCCGGTTCTCAGCCGCCCGCCAACTCCTGGCGCGAATCCTTGGACCCGGTTGAACCGAAACGCATCAAGGGCCTCCTCATAGTCGAGCACCCGCAGGATGTATCGATCGGGCGTCTCACGCTCCGCCAAGACCCCGAGATTGGCGAGCCGATCGTCGATCCACCGCTCGGCTGCAAGGTCAACGGCAAAGGAGAAGTCCGAGCGAAAGTCGTACGCCAGCAGGGAGTCGAGCGGGGGAACGGTGAGGCGCCAGCGACCCTCGGCGGTTTGCCCAATTCGGGTCAATCCTCCGGAGCCACACGGGGACGACGTCGGGTCGTCGTCCCACTCGCTCGCGAACGGATAACATTGCCACTCCTGCACAGTTGGGTGCTCGTCCAAGACGATCGGGCGGCCAGCATGTGCGCCGCCGGTCGCCACCTGGAGGTCGTAATCAGAAAACGTCGTGATTGCGGTGGCCGGCATGTACGCGCCCGGGATGTACTTGTACCGCCACTGAGCCGACAGGACCTGTCGATGCGGGAGCCAGAAGCGATTGAGGTGGAGTGAGTACTCGAGATCGGCCTGAACGCTGAGTAACTCGGGCGCGTCTTCGTCCTCATCTTCCCAGATGTCATCGCCGAGAAATGCCACGATGAGCCGAACGACATCGAGGCTGTCCGCGTCGAGCCACATTTCACCCGACACGAGCGTCTCGCCGCTTGCGCCCCGGGGGCGCACCTCCACCTTCACCGCTCTCACCGTTCGCCCAGGGAGGCCCATCCGCACGGAATCGACAACGGCATACCTATAGTAGCGATGTGCATATGCGCTGAGCGGGTGTACCGCCGCGCGATCCGGCAGACCCATGAGGCTGATCTCCGACCCAAACGACCGGGGCACGAACCAAGGCTCGTAGGAGAGAATCTGCGCCCAAAAACCAGACATCTCCCTGCGGGACAGGCCGGGCAGCCGCACGGACTTCGACCGGGAACCGAGAACGCGGATATCGAGGTCGCCGGGACGCTCCCAGCGCACCGCGGCCGCAGTTTCGTATCCGATGATCGGTAATCCCTTGCCAAACCGACTCCACCCAACGCTTCCTTCCAGTCGCGTGAACACGCGGGCCCGATAGGCGGCAAGCTCCTGGCCCTGGGTGCGATGCCGCAAACGCGCGCGGTTGATGAACCCCGCTGTGACACTGTCAGCGTAGATCCCGCCATCTTGCGCGGCCTGTTGCACCAGCGCTGAGATTGTGGTCGCCGAGAGGGTTCGGCAGTTGCCGGAGATGACCACGAGCGTCGCGGCAAACAGCACGGACTCGGCAAATCGTCTCACAAGTCGGGACTTTCTACAGACGCGCCGGCCTGGTCCGTTCACCGGTTGGCCCGAAACATCAGGTCAAACCGAACGTCTGTGGCCGGTCGCACCCCTTTGGAGATGTTGAGTCTCACAAAACCATTGAGTGCCGACAGTCCGGCTCCTACTCCCACCAACGGGTCCGACGAAAACGTGTCCGCCGCATCGACGAACGCCACCGTGCTCCACAGTTGTGACTGTGTGAGGGCCATGTCGAGTTGCGCCGACCAGAACTCGCGCCCCTGTCGCACACCGTAGGTATATCCCCGCACCGTCTGCGGACCGCCCACGCGAAACGCCAGTTGCGGGAGTTCATTGCCGCGCGTCACGCCGGTCCGGAGCAACAGCGTGCCGGTTCTATTCGCGAGAGAAAACGGCATGGTGGCACGACCTGACGCTCGCCACGCGGCACGCCCCTCGCCGAGCGTGACGGACACGGCCTGCCATGAATCGATGGGGCCCATCGTAGTCGATCTGGAGACGGAGCCGACGAAGAAGTTGCCCTCGAGCACCGGGGCGTTTCGTTGAAACGCCCCATCACCAAAGATGTTCGGGACCGGAGCGTCCGCAGCAACCGTCACGGTCGTATGCTCTTCGTAGGCCGCCGTCACCGTAAGATGTCTGAGAAACCCGGTATTCGCTTCAAACGAGGCGCCGCCGCCCAGGGCGAGGTAATAATCGGCGTCGTCGTGCCCGGCAAAGATCCCATTCAAGGAGTTGCCGATACCCAGGCCGCGGGTCCACGGCTCAGGTTCCTTGAACGTACGGTATGCTCGCACGTCGAGTCGGCCGCTCGGACCGTCCCGCCGCCAGGTGAGGACCCCGGTTGGTCGTCGATCGCCAAACCCGAACCGTGCGGTACCCAACAACGTTGTGAAGTCCGGTCCGGGCCGAACCTGATACCCCAGCCCAACCGACGGACCTTGAACCCGGTTGAAGCGGAAGACGTCGGCGAACTCCTCCCAAGCCATACCGTATCGTGTCCGACCCACCCAGGCATCCGGAAGATCTTCTGCGATGGCCGCAAGCGCGACGACGGACTCACGCAGTCGCTTTTCTTCACCGCGATCGAGCGACACGCGCAAATCGGTTGGCCACTGGTAACTCCCGAGGTCGGCGCCAGAGGGAATCTCCACCTCCCAACGTCCCATCCCCCATCTGCCGGCACGGTAGTAGCCGGATTCATACCGCTCATCGGCGGTCGAGCTGTCCGCCTGAGATGGGTCACGCCCTTTACGGACGACCCGCGTCGGGACGTCTTCCGTCAGCGGATCCCCACCGGGAACATGGTCTTCGCCAAGCTCCACGGCGAATGTCGGCGAGATCGAGTTGTTGATTTCGTAATCGCTGAACGTCGAGACGGCGCGGGTGGGGACCGTCGCATTCAAGAACCAGGGGACTCTGAGCGTGAGC
>JBFIZG010000500.1:0-2752 GCA_041604955.1 Gemmatimonadales bacterium
GCCGTGACCCGGTACTCGCGCCCGTTGAAGCGGTACGCTTGGAGGATGCCAGCCTTGATCCAATCGCGCACGGTCTGCTGCGACCGGCCGAAGCGTTCGGCAACCGGAGACGAATCGGGCGCCTGGGCTCACGCTCCGGCTCAGGTGGCGCTTCGGAAGAGCTGCCGGTGCTGCTCGACCTGCCCGGCGGGGTGCTCCTGGGCTGGCACGCCGGGGACGATCGCGAGGCGGGGATTCCGGTGAGCCTGGGACATTGGCAGTTCGCCGGTCGGGTCCGCCTCTGGCTTTGCTCTTGAGTAGTGCAAGCAAGGGCGGCCACGGTGGAGCTCCCCGCAGTTGGAGCGCAACTCTCGCTGGCGTGTGATCAGCCACCGACCGTCCGCACGGCGTCGGTACCCTCGATCGGAGTGCCGTCGAACGTCTCGCCCGTCAGCGTCCCTTCCGTCGAGCTGCAGTCGAGGTTTGTGTCCCCGTAGCGGAAGTGGAACACGAGGTCTGTGTCCCCGTCGCCGTCTACGTCCTCCTCGTGACGACGTGGCAGGCCCGTCTTCTTGTCGATGTGGGTCTCCGTCGCTCCCTCAAACGTGGCCGTGGTATGATCGACCGTGGTCGCGTCGAAGTCCGGCGTTGTCAGGATCGCAACCGGAATCACGCCCTTGTCGTTCGTGCAGTTGATCGAGTTCGGGTCGCTGCTCGGTTTGATGTCGATCGCAACTGAAATTGTCGGCGGAAGCGGCGTAATCGCCAGAAAGCTGGGGTTAAGTTCCACCGCGATGCTGGCCACAATCGTGTTGGTGGCGGTTTCAATGACCCTGACTAGGCCAGGGACGATCGACCGGGCTGGACTTGCGAGGTACGCGAACGCCCCGTCAGACGTGAAGTCTATGGCACCGGGTCTGTACTGCTGACCCGTCGGGATAGTCGCCACGATAGTGTTTGTGGCTGTCTCTAGAATGGACACGGGACCGAAAACATGGGAGATGTAGGCGAAGGCACCATCCGGCGTGAGTGCTATGGCGTTCGGTCTAAAGGGTACAGGGAGATTTGCCACCACGGTGTTGGAAGCAAGGGAGACGACGAACACTTGATTCAAACTGCCGATCGGCAGGTAGGCGAGGGCGCCATCCGGCGTGATCACAAGATCCGTTACATTCCCCGCCAAAGGGATAGTAGCTACGACGGAATTGGTCTTCGTTTCGATGACCCTCACGGAATTCTGACCCGAGCCAAAGCCTACCACATAGACAAACGCGCCATCCGGCCTAATGGCTATGCCCGACCCGCCAAGGCCCACGGGGACGGTCGCGACCACGGTGTTCGTAGCTACCTCGATGACCGACACATCACTATTAACCCTCCCGTACATGAGGTAGACGAACGCGCCATCGGGCGAAATCACCAGGCCGCTGGGCTGTGCTTGAGCGACATTGATCGTCGTCGTGACGGTGTTCGTTGCCGTTTCAATAACCGCCACCTCGTTTGCCGCACCCAGCGTCACGTACGCGAATGCACCGTCCGGAGTGATGTCGACCTGGCTAGGCAGGACGCGCGAACCGAGGGCTATACTAGTGACGACAGTATTCGACGCGATATCGATCACGGATACCGTACTCGATCCGTTATTCACCACGTAGGCGAAGGGGCCAGTAGAGGCCGACGGGGTCACAGCCGCACGCGTCACCGCCGGTACCTTTGGCTGCGTGATGTCCTGGCAAGCGGCAAGAACTACGAGCAGCGTGGCGGCAATGTGTCGAAGCCAGGACACGGGGCACCTCCGAATTGGTGGGGTTCGGAAACCGGATCGTGACCGCAGGCGTAGCCCCGTACATCGACTAGGAGCTACGAATAGCCGGGATCTTACATGCGTCCTCGCCGCGCGTCCACCCGCCGCCTCACCTCCGCCGCCGTCTCCCGCAGCTCCCGGTACGCCGTCGCGAACCGCTCCGCGCTGACCGCTCGACAGCTTCCAGCAAGCCGCCCCCCCCAACAACGAGAAGGGGGGGTCTGAACGGATTCCGCCCTACGGCGTCCCGCGCGCGTCGGTGCTTAGGGGTCTCTTCGTGCGGTGAGCACGCCAGGCAGTCCGGGAGCGGGCTTAGCAAGGTGGGGCACCTCCCGCGGAGCCTCGTTAGGGAACGTCGCGAAGAACTGGGAACTCGTACACGCGGGCGGACCTTGCTGAAGCCCAAAACCAAAGGCAGTCACTCGCTGAAGCGGCGTTCCGTGGCCGACCGGTGAGAACCAGGGGATGCTCTGATCGCCGAAACTGAAGAGAAGCCCTGTAGCCTCCTCGATGTCACCCTGCTCCAATAGGCCGCGTGTCTGCACCCATTGTACCCATGCCCCAGCCCAGCAGTCGGCCTGAAGCTCCCACTGCTTCTCGCTGACGTTGACCGCCTTCAACCACCCTAAGAGAACGCTAACGTGATGCCCAATCTCGTGTGCGAGTGTCACCGCAGGTGCGCCATCACCTATTTCATCCAACATGGCTCGGAACCACTCGAGATCGAAGTAAACACCTCCGTTGCAATACCAGGCTGGTCCGGTCAAGAGACCGCAGGCCGTGAGCACCGACCCCACGTATGACTGAAACGGGCTGATAGGGAAGTATGTGAATCCAGCGGTGGCAAAGGCTGCGGACCAGAATTGCTCGGCGTCCGCACGGACCGCCTGATAGAACTGAAGCTCGGTATCCGGGCAGCCATCGCTGTCGAAGACCCCGTTCTGGGTCTCGGGCTCTGTCGGACAAGCA
>JBFIZG010000501.1:0-2737 GCA_041604955.1 Gemmatimonadales bacterium
AAACGTTCAACGTTCAACGTTCAACGTTCAACGTTCAACGCTCAACGCTCAACGTTCAACGTTCAACGCTCAACGCTCAACGTTCAACAGCCAGCGTCCCGCGTCTCGGTCTCGCGTCTAGTGAGGACGCCAGTCCAGCGTCAACGGCTCTTGCCCCTTTGCCAGCTCGAGGTTCAGCTCCATCGCCGCGTTCCTGAACGTGGCAAAGTCGCCCGTCAAGATCTGATTCACGTCGGCCAGCGCTCCTGAGAGACGGGCTTCGGCCTGCTCGAGCGCCAACATTTGCGCTTCCGTCGGGGCGTCCCAAGACGAGCTAAGAGATCCGGCAGCGCCGCCAATCATTGTCATGACCGCGGTCGGTCGCCGAACGAACCCCTGGATGTCCTGAGGTCCCGAGAACTCTTCCAACAAACTGTCGATCTTCTGTTTCAGCTCGTCGCCCGAAGTACGGAGCGGCTTGTGCGTGCTGTCGCTGTCGTCGAGCCGCTCCAACACCTCGTCGACGGACGACTTGGTTTTCTGGAGCCGGTCGATCGCTTCTGAAGCGACGGCGCGACGTTGCGCGGCGCGCTCTGCTGCTGCGCGCTTGGCACGCCGGTCGGTGAGGGTGATGTTGAATCGAGGGTCGAAGCGCACCTCGACGGGTTGCGCCGATTCGGCCTCGCCCAATTTCACCGTCACGGTGTAGGTTCCCTCGAGGACCAACTGACCTGCCGGTGCACCAAACGGGCCCCCGCCTCCGCCCCCGCCGCGCCGAATCGCGTCCTGCCGCAGGTTCCACGTGGTGCGGTTGAGTCCGGGCTTCGCCCAGTGCTTGAAGGTCCGTATGACGGTTCCCTGAGCGTCGCCCACCTCGATCGTCGCCTCGACGCTGTCTTGGTCCGTGTTCGCGAAAAACGAAATCAGCGCGCCATACGGGCGATTCGGTCCAACGAACTTTGCGTCGGCCAGGAAACGCATCCCGTCTACCTGCGCGGCGAGGTACTGAATCGTCGCCGGAATGGGCGTCACATGGACGGGACGGTCGGCCACGGTCGGGTCGTTGGCGAGCGCGCGCAGGGGGCGAACGTCGTCCAGCACATACGCGGCCCGTCCATGAGTGCCGATCACCAAGTCGTGATCCCGGGGATGGACGATCAGCGCGCGAACCGGCACGCGGGGGACGCCGTGAGTCCACAGCGACCAGTTGGCGCCGCCGTTTACCGACACGTACATCCCAAACTCGCTTCCCAGATACAGCAGATCGGGGTCAACGGGGTCCTGTTCGATGACGTGGAGGAACGCCTCCAGCTCCCCGGTGACCAGGCTCTCCCACGAACGTCCGTAATCGGTCGTCTTGAACAGATAGGGCGTTCGGTTACTCCGACGGTGATCGTCGAATACCACGAAGGCGGTGGCGGCATCGAATTTGGACGCCTCGATGTGGGGCACCCAAGCGCCCGGGGGCACGTTTCGCATGCGGCTGACGACGTTCTCCCACGTCTGGCCGCCGTCTTGCGTGACCTGAACGTTGCCGTCGTCCGTACCAACCCAAATGACACCGGATCGAACCGGGCTCGGCGCGACGGCGATGATGGTGGTGTGGTTTTCCGCCGTCGAAGCGTCGAACGTCAATCCGCCACTGTTGTGGTAGTTCTGTTTTTCCGGATCGTCGGTGGTGAGGTCGGGGCTGATGATGCGCCACGAGTGCCCCATGTCCGTCGTTTGGTGAACGAACTGACTGCCGTAGTAGATCGACCCGTCGTGAGGATCTGTTGCGATGCCGGCGTTCCAGTTGAAGCGCAACTCGACGCCGTCGGGATGGACCGGCCGGATCGATTTTCGCTCGCCGGTCTCACGGTCGAAACGGACGATATTGCCACCCTGGGACATGGCATAGCCAAACCGGCCATTTCGCGGGTCGATGATCGTGGCGAACCCGTCACCAAACGCCACTTCCTTCCAATGGTAGTAGCGGATGCCGCCGTTTTCCCATACTGAACTAGGGCCCTCCCACGATCCGTTGTCCTGAAGCCCGCCGTAGACGTTGTATGGCGTCTCCATGTCGACGTTGATGTGGTAGAATTGGGCGAGCGGGAGGTTCTCAACGAAACGCCATCCCTTCCCCCGATCGCGTGAGATGTAGACCCCGCCGTCGTTGCCGTCGATGATCATTCGGCCGTCGAGCGGGTTGATCCAAAACGCGTGATGGTCGACATGCACGCGAGCAAACGGAAGCAGCGTCTCGAACGAGCGGCCGCCGTCTTCGCTGATCTCGATGGGGGAATGCATGTTGTAGAGGCGGTTTTCGTTTTCCGGATCGACGCGGATCTGCGCGTAGTAGAACGGGCGGGGAGCGATACCGTCGTTGCTGTTGACGGTTTTCCACGTACGGCCCCCGTCGTCGGATCGGAGCAGCTCGCTCCTGGTGGCCTCGACCAACGCGTAGATGATCTCGGGCTGGTTTCTAGCCCAGGCCAGCCCGATCCGACCCAACTCGCCCTCCGGCAGTCCGTCGGCTGCCGTCCGTTTCTCCCACGTTTCGCCTCCGTCATGCGTGACGTACAGACCGCTCCCCGGTCCTCCCGATTTGAAGAACCAGGGCCACCGGCGAAACTCCCACATGGCGGCGATCAGCTTATTGGGATTGGCAGGGTCCATTTCGAGATCGGCGGCGCCGGTCCGTTCGTCGACGTAGAGCACCCGCGCCCAGGTTTTGCCGCCGTCGGTTGTCTTGAACACGCCCCGCTCCGTCCCG
>JBFIZG010000502.1:0-2731 GCA_041604955.1 Gemmatimonadales bacterium
CCTGCCTCGGCTGGCGACACCCGATCACTCGTGCGAAGGTAGTTTTACCCAAGTATCGGCGAGGGAGACGGCTGTCTGAAGTGCGGAACGGGAGACGGCGGAGCTACGGGGTTCCCATCATTGCGATCAATTCCTGGAACCAGTTGGTGACAATCACGATCTGGCGGGGCGCATTCTCAGGAGGCCGCTTCACCATGAGAAATCGCTCGCCGTCCGACGAAACGTCGTAACTGCGCGCCTCGCGAATCGAGTACAAGTACTCCCCTTCGAAAATCACCGTGGGCGCGCCCAGCTCCCCGGTTGCCGGATCAACGGTGACGGACATCAACCGGGAGTCGTCACGGAACACGAGTTCGCGCCCCCCGCGCGTCCACCGCGGCTCCGTTCCACCTTCAGCGGAAACCTGTCGGCGGCGTTCGGCCACGTTCGGGTAGGAAACCAGATACACCTCCACTCGGCCGGTCTCGCTCGATGTGAACGCAAGCCATCGACCGTCAGGGGAGACGGTGGGATACGCAAGGTCGAGCCCGACGTCCAACATCATCTCTGGGTCGTTTGGGTCCCGCACATCGACACGCCAAATCTCCGCTTTCGGCTCGAGCACGTGCGTAAAGACGAGGTGGTTCCCATCGGGAGTGAAGGAGCCCGGGTACTTGTCGAACTCGCTCACCACCAACGGCACGGCCGGGGCGCTACCATTTGCCGGTCGCCAGTAGAGATCGAAAACCGGGCGCTCCGAAATGAAAACGACCCGATCGCCCGACGGCGTCCACACCGGCTCGAACTCAGACCCACGACCCAGCGTGAGGCGTGACATCGTTCCCCGTTGGACTTCCAGCACCCACACGTCGGGACTTTCACCACTTCGCGTGACCGTGAGGGCCACCTGACGGCCGTCGGGTGAGAGTGTTGGTTCGGCATACCGACCGGCGCCGGGGACAACGAGGGTCTCGACACCCGACCGGTCGACCCAAACGAGGTACGCATCCGCGTTGTAAACCGAGGCCGGCGTATAGGCGAGTATCCCCCCCTCCGACACGGCGAACGCCGCCAACCCGTCCTGGTGGGACATCGCGACGTCCTCAACCACCGGAACCGCCTGTCCGGTCACCTCGAGGCGTCCGAGGTCGAAGGGAACCGCGAAAAGCACCTCGTCTCGGGCATAGATGACGTGGCCGGTAGGGATATATCGGCCCGACACACCCCCCTGAACGACAATCTTTCGTTCTCCGGTGGTGAGCGACACCACGTCGATACGGGCGCTGTCGATCGGAGTTCGAAAGCCCGTGAACAAGAGGTGTTCACCATCCGGGAGCAGCTGTGGCCACCAATGACCGAGCTCGCGACGCGCGCTGTCGGGTGTGGTGATGACCGACGCGGAACCTCCGTCTGCGGGGATCCGCCAAATGCCGCTCACGTAGCTCTGCGTAAAGTAGAGCGTCCCGTCCGCCGACCAGTCACCACCTGCCCAACGAGCGTCATTGATCGTTACCGGCGTTCCGCCATCGACCAGCACCTTCTTCATTCCGTCCGGCGCCCGGAACGCCACCCACTGACCATCCGGCGAGAGGAATTGGTTACCGGCCCCTTCCGTACCCGTGATGGCCGTGAACTCCAGCGCATCCATATCGTGAACTAGCAGTGTTCGACGCCCATCCTGCCGCCCGGCTACCACGAGACGTGTGCCGTCATCCGAAAACGAGAGCTTGGGAGAATCCAGATACGCATTGGCCGGGAGCTGCACGGTCGCGCGCACAACCGGCGTGGGCCCGGAGTCGCCCTCCCTGCCCCGGGTGGCAACAAACGCCAACAGCGCCACCGCGACGCCCACGAGTGTCCAAGGGAGCGCCACGCCCCGCAGCACTCGGGCAATCGGACTCACGGCCGTCGCATCGAGGGCGACCGATTCATCCGTCCCCAGCGGCACGGCGGCGCCGGGACGTGTCAGCGCGTCGGCAAATTCAGCCGCTGTTGCGAAGCGATCTGCCTGAAGCCTACTCAGGGCTTTTGCGATCGCGGCCGCAATGTGGGCCGGGACGGTCTCCCGCTGCGTCGTCACCAGCGGCGCCTTTTCCGTGATCACCTTGGCCACGATCGCCTGCGCGGTCGACCCGGTGAACGGTGGGTCGCCGGCCAGCATTTCGTAGAGCATCGCACCGAGCGAATACACGTCGCTCCGGGCATCTACCTCGCGGTCGCCCATCGCCTGCTCGGGACTCATGTACTGTGGGGTACCGATCGAGAGACCGGTTTCCGTCAGACGATTGGCGCCGGCTTGGCTGACGGCGAGCGCGATACCGAAATCGGCCACGAGCGCCTGCCCGTCGTGCAGCAGGATGTTCTCCGGCTTGATGTCACGGTGGATCACGTTGTGACGGTGGGCGTAGTCCAACGCACTGGCTACCGCAGCCGCGGTGCTCACGCTGTCTTCTATCGACAGCTCTTTCTCTCGATTGAGCTTGTCACGCAACGACTCCCCTTGCACGTACGGCATGACGTAGTAGAGGAACCCGTCGGCCTCGCCGGAATCGAACAAGGGGAGAATGTGCGGATGCTGGAGATTCGCAGTGACCTTGATTTCACCCAAAAACCGTTCGGCGCCGATCACAGCGGCCAGCTCCGGTCGCAACACTTTGAGGGCCACCTTGCGGTCGTGCTTGACGTCGTGCGCGAGGTACACGGTCGCCATGCCGCCGGCGCCCAGCTCGCGTTCAATCGCGTAACGGTCCGC
>JBFIZG010000503.1:0-2726 GCA_041604955.1 Gemmatimonadales bacterium
CGGCTGTGCTGCAACTCTTCGTATCCTGGCTCGGACGATAGCAGCCGGTCCAACCCTGGTCCCTCCAACGTCAGGTAGTGGCTCCGCGAGGACGCCCCGCAATCACCGACGATACCCGTCATCGTTGCTCGCACTCTTCCTCTTCCCGACTGGATGCTGGTGAGCAGCCGACTGCTGACGGAGCCCATCCGGACGCCGGCCACGCGAGTAAACTCGGCGATGCACGTGTCGGTGTGCCGCCCCAGGAGCCGCTCGTGCTGCACCAGTGGGTCCTCATCGGTGAAAGCGACGGCGTCCAGCGTGGCGTCCCGGTCGGGAAAGAACCGAAACTCTGTTGGATCAGCCACCGATGAAATGACGAGACCGGCGCCGGCATTGGGAGCCGCGGCTATCCGAAACCGCGTATCATCGTCCACGCTCAGGCAGGCCTCGCCAATCGTGTGCAAGAGGCATGCGTTTCGGTTCGCGCCGTCACCGAGTTCCCATTCCTGCGACCCAAACAGGGCGAACTCGATGATGGCAGCCGGGAAGTGGCCCGGACCCACGAGAGCATCGACGAACCGCCGCTTCTCCTCCCGACCGGCGTACAGCACTTCGACACCCGCACGTCGGGAAACGGCGCCCAACTCGTGCCTGTAGCGTTGCCGCATGTCCGAATCCGGTGAATCATCTAACACAACGACGGAGGTGTCTCTCCCAGTCCGTCTGTGGTTGTCGATCAAGTCATTGAGACTGCGTGCTGCCAGTGCTGGACGGTCACGCGTCACGATAACGGTCGAGGCAATTGACTGTGGTGCCTCTCGGTTTGCCGCGGCGCGCGCTTCACACGCTCCCATGAGACCGGATAGGGGAACCAAGACGCCCCGTTCGGCGAGGTCGATCACGTGACGCTCGATGACATCGACGTCGCGGTCGGCAAGACCGAGGTGCCGGCAGATATTCAGGGCATGTTCTCTCGCCGATTCGAACGTGTCGCAGTACGCCAAGAGCTCCGCGACCGCAGTGTCGAGCAAGAGACCGGATCCCGATTCGAGCGCATGGACGAAGGTTTCATTGCTGCCCACGGGCAGTGAGACTGTCTGGGCGCGACAATACCGCTCGGGGTCGTCAGAGCGGAGAGTTCGATTCGAAGCGTTGGCGTACGGATCTAGCGTCATCGTCCCCCCGTATGGATACCGATGACCGTGCATTAGTTCAGTGGAAAAGTACCTCTATCTGACGGCTCTGGGTGCCAACAACAGAAGGCGGCCCGTGACAGGGCCGCCTTCTCTGGTGACGGTACCACGTTCAGCTATTCATCGGGTCAATCGTATCCGTTGCAGAAGTCACCCGACGTGACCGTGAACTCGTCGAGTTCGAAGTCGTTGTTGGTTTCGTCAGATTCGTCAACCTCGAAATCCGCGTCGGCTTCCGCTCGGAGCACATAGTCTCCCTCGTCGACGCAAGTGACGTTGAACTCGACATCCGTTGACGCGCCGGCCGCGAGCCCACCAACGCTCACCGTGCCCGAGAAGACGATGTTCCCGTAGCACCCATCGTCACAGAATTCCAGTTCGAAATACACCTCGAATCCGTCAGCGGCTGCGTCACCGTCGTTCTCAACCGTCACGGTGACGTCGAGGGCGTCACCCCCGCCCGGACTGTTCGGATCCGTGGAGATCCCATCGATGAGGAGGTCCGGCTCGCCTTCCTCGAGCGGAACGGCCCAACCGAAGTTGCTGAACTTCTTGGTGCGACCGCCAAGCGATCCCGACGTGCCCGCCGTGAACACGGCAGCCCGCAGAGGCTCGGGGCTGAACAGCGAGACCAACGGACGCCCCACGTTTGTCCATCCGGCGCTCGCAAAGTTCATCAGCCAATTTGAGCTCTCGCTTGAGAACGTTTGGTCACAATCCTCAACCAACTCGGGAGGCGAGGCCGCGGGAACGAGTTCGACCGTGGCACCGTTCGACCTATGCAAGGTCGCGTCGATGGCGTCGGGATCATCAAAGTCGAGACAGACGGCGATGACGATTTCGTTCACGAACTCCGTGACCGCGGGAACGGTACTCATCGGGGAGCATCCGGGGACCTGAGCGCCGACGTCTCCTGACGGATGACACGAGCCAGCGAAGTCCTGCGGGCTCTCTACGATGACGGCCAAGTTTTCGGGTGCGTCACCGACCAAAAACGTGGCAACGGCAAACCCCAAGTCACCGCCTAGCGATGGGTCTGAGGTGATCACACCACCCATGGTCGGAGTGACGAATCCAAGCCCAGTATTGGGTCCAAGCCCACTGAGGTCTACCGCCGGCAGCTGTGCGAACGCCGTGATCACGTCAGCGAATTTCTGCTGCTTCGCATCGCTCACTCCCGTTTGCGCCCGTGCGCCATTGATCAGGGCGGTGGCCGGCGCGATCGCGGCGTCGTAATCTTTGTCGCCGACGGCGTCGAACAGCTGCGATTTGAGATCGTGCCACGGGGACCATGGTTTTGGGAAGATCTGTTTGAGCAGTGAGTTGATTTGTGCTTGCGGGGTGTTCTTCGCTTTCTTGAAGAGTGGTGCCTCCGGAGCCTCCGTCGGGAGTGGTCCGTCCTGACACGCTGCTAGAAACGCGACGGCAAGACACGCGAGGAGTAGACGTTTCATCAGATTTACTCCTTTCGGCATGGCGGGATCGGGACGGCTGATCCCGGGCCTCACTACGCCGATGGGGGAGGGCGGTGCGGGGGCTGGCATGCGTACC
>JBFIZG010000504.1:0-2714 GCA_041604955.1 Gemmatimonadales bacterium
GAGGTGCGTGCGAGGATGGAACGGGTGATCGCAAACGTGGCGTAACACGAGGCGACGTTAAGGGCGTGTTGTTGGCCGAGTGGACCGGACGCCGTCAATCGCGGCTGAGCGTCCTTAGTCCGGACCACTCGGCCACAAACGAGGCCTCCCTGTTTGGTTTTTTGTCTGGAAGCCGCGAAATGTCACACGCATTGGAGAGTCGATGAGGCGCCGCCTACTCGCGCATTCGGTAACCGCAATCCTGGCCACCGCCTGTGCCAGCGGAGTGCAGACCGGAGCGTCGCAACACACACAGTCGGCGCTAAGGACAGGAACCGTGACTCGCGCGACCTATTGGGTCTACGTCGCGGCGGAGTCAGCCGATCTCGTCCATCTGATCCGGTTCGGGCCGGAGGGCGCATCGGTCGAGAAGACGTTTCCCGTCGGCGAATACCAGATTGAAACCGAGGGGCCGCACGGGCTCCGGATTTCGCCAGATACTAAGTATCTCTACCTGACGACGGGACACGGCATCCCCGACGGTAAGTTTTGGCGGATCGAGACCGGCATCGATACGGTGGCAGGCGAACCCACGTTCCTTGGGTATTTCCCCGCAACGGTGGACCTGACACCCGACGGCCTGTACGCGTTCGTCGCCAATTTCAACCTGCACGGCGAACGCGTCCCGTCATCCGTTTCGGTCGTCTACACCCCCACCGTCACCGAAGTCGCGCAAACGACCACCTGCGTCATGCCCCACGGCGGTCGCATGCATCCCGATGGCACCCGGTTCTACTCGGCATGTATGATGGACGATCAGATCGTGGAGATCGACACGCGCACGTTCGAGGTCGCTCGGCGGTTTCGCGTCACCGAAGGTCACGAGGGGCCGCTCATGTATGACGCGGGGGCGCCTTCCTCCGCGGGCGGCATGCACGTCAATTCAGATTCAAGATGCTCGCCGACGTGGGTAGAACCCGGTCCCGCCGGCTTGGCGCTGTACGTGGCTTGCAACGCCGGGGACGTCATTCTCGAAGTGTCAGCTGATAGCTGGACACTCGCGCGTCGGTTCGAGACAGGACGCGGGCCATACAATCTGGCAGTCACACCGGACGGCAGCACCCTTCTCGCCACCCTCAAACAGGGGGCTGCGGTGCAGTTCTTCGACCTGGCAACCGGCGAGAGCCGCGCCATTCGACCGTCGAGCACGACGGTCACACACGGCGTGGAGATCACTCCGGACTCGCGATACGCGTTCGTCAGTGTCGAAGGAGTCGGGTCGGAGCCCGGCAAAGTCGACATCTTCGACATCGCACAGGCGGAACTCGTCGCCTCGGTTTCGGTGGGGCAACAGGCCGGCGGAATCGCGTTCTGGAAGATGGAGAATGAAACGTTGAACGTTGAACGTTGAACGTTCGATCGTTCAATACCCAATCGCCGCGCTGTCGCGATCTCGCGGATCGGGGGCGCCCAGCCGATGCCCGGACTCCGGATCGATCATGATCGAGTGCGCATGCCCTTGCCGGCCACCCATGCGTATGGTGTGACCCATCTTCTCGAGCAGCCGTCTCGAATCCAGTGTCGTGCCGCGGTTCTCGATCCGGATCTGATCCGGTAACCACTGGTGATGGATTCTCGGAGCGTTCACCGCCTCCTGAATTCCCATGTCGAAGTCGATCACGTTCAGGGCTACCTGGAGCACGGTGTTGATGATCGTGCGTCCACCGGGGCTCCCGATGACCGCAACCAAGTTCCCGTCCTTGGACAGGATCGTCGGTGTCATGCTGGAGAGCATCCGCTGTTCCGGACGCGCCAAATTGGGGTCGGTGCCGATCAGACCGCTGGGCGCCGTGTACCCCGACTTCGCGTTGAAGTCACCCATCTCGTTGTTCAGGAGAAACCCGGCGCCGGGCACCACGATCTTGGAGCCATACCCTTGCTCCAACGTGTAGGTGACCGAAACCGCCATGCCCTCTACGTCAACCACCGAGTAGTGCGTCGTGTGCTCGCTTTCGTAGGGTTGGTCTACATCCGTTGGCTCCGAGGCGGTCGCCCGACCGGCGTCGATGTTCGCCCGTAGCTCCGTGGCGTATACTTTACTGGTCAGCCGCTCGATGGGCACGTCAACGAAATCCATGTCCGCCACCAGCTGTGCCCGGTCACGAAACGCCCGACGCATTGCCTCCGTCAAGTGATGGATGTACGCCGCAGAGTTGTGACCCAGTTTGGCCAGGTCGTAGCCTTCGAGAATATTCAGCATCTCCACCAGCGCGATTCCGCCGCTAGATGGTGGTGGCATGCTGAGGATGTCGTAGCCCCGATAGGTTCCTTGAATCGGCCGCCGCTCTTTAGCCTCGTATTTCGCCAAATCCTCTTCGGTGATGATTCCCCCGCCACGTCGCATCTCCAACGCAATCAGACGCGCCGTTTCACCCGCGTAAAACCCGTCGTGCCCCTCACGCATGATGCGCGTGAGCGTGCGCGCCAAATCAGGTTGCCGGAGAATCTCACCCGCGCGATACGCGCGGCCGTTCCGCGAAAACGCCTGCACCGTCGCGGGGTAGCGGCGGGCCCGTGGGAGGAGCCCCCCCAACGATCCAGCCAACGCGTGCGTCAACTCGAAGCCGTCCCGGGCCAACCCCACGGCGGGACGCACCAGATCTTCCCAGTCGGTCCGACCGTACGCAGCGTGTGCCTTCACGAACCCGGCCACCGTCCCGGGAACGCCGACCGCC
>JBFIZG010000505.1:0-2707 GCA_041604955.1 Gemmatimonadales bacterium
CGCTCAAGGATGGCAGGGTCCAGGAGTCGAACTACCACGACTACCGTGTGCTCCGCATGAACGAGATGCCGCGGGTCGAGACCCACATCGTGCCGAGTACCGATCCGCCGGGCGGTATCGGAGAAGTGTCGGTGCCGCCGATCGCGCCGGCTGTGGCCAATGCGGTCGCGGCGTTGACCGGGAAACGGCTCAGGGAGCTGCCGTTGGTGGTGTAACGAAGCGGAGGTTTTTGAAAACCGGCCGCGTGTGGACATGCCGCAGGCCCAATCTCGGGTCACTCGTGGTCGGTGTCACCCGTTGGCGTGACCGTAACGGACGCTGATCCTTCCACCGTTCCACAGCGTGCCGACACGAGCGCGTCGCCGACACCAATTGCGGTCACCATGCCATCGCCGTCCACGGTCGCGACGGTCGCGTCGTCACTGGACCATGTCAACACACGGGATAACACATTCCCCGCAGAGTCCTGAGGCTCGGCGAGGAGTCGCAGCGTGTCCCCTCCTACGATCGTAGCGCTGTCTGGAGTCACCACGATCGCGGCCAGGGAATCGGACGTGCCGCCGTCGTGGCCAAAGCCCTGCCACTCCGCGAGCGTCCAGAACCCGTTGTCCCAGGCAAAGTACGTGGGGTTGGAACCGAGCGAATACGTGTTGTTTTCGAAGCGAACGTTTCGGCAGCTGAAGTACGAATCGTCGTTCACGTACTGCCGGAGCCCCGTGTACCCGTCCGTCATGGTCACGACGTTGTCGTGGACGTGCAGGTTCTCGATCTCGTACGGCCCGAACCGTCCGCTCCCGCGGTCCCGCTGAACCGCCAGGATGCCGTACGTGTTGTCGGTGACGGTGTTGCCGTAGACCTCGACGTTTGGCGAGTGCTGCACGCTGATTCCGGCCTCGCCGTTGTTGCTGGTCGTATTGTTTCGGATGACAGCGTCGTAGCTTACCTCATGGTAGATGCCGTTCCGCAGGTTCCCAGTCGAGATGTTCCCCTCATGCAGCGTATTGACGTTGTCTATGTCAGTCCACAACCCGTTCCCAAGATTGTCGTGCACGTTATTGTTTCGAACGACGAGGTCTTGCGTGAACACGAACTTGCTCCCGCCCGCCTCCCAGTACATCGAATACCCGGCGTATCCGTTCTCGGACAATTCGTTTCCTTCCACGAGCAACCCCGTCGCGCCAAAGCTCCCGACACCAAGCTGACCCTGATGGTGCACGAAGTTGTTGACCATTCGGCTGTTGGTGCCGCCCACGATCCGAAGACCCATCCCATGGTTGAATCGCACTTCGTTGTCTTCGAACACCACCGCATCGGAATTGTACGCAGCGACCGCCGATAGTTGTCCGGCGTTGGCGTATTTCTCGATGACGAGCCCGCGCACCTCGAGTCCGTGGGTGAACTCCCCGCGGATCGCGAACTCCGTGGCGCTGATCTCCACGACGTGGCCGGTGGGGTCGTCGGTAAGGTAGATCTTGTCGGCACCGTAATCGAAGTACCAGGTGCCAGGTTCCACGTCGCCCAACGTCGTGACCTGCTCGAGTGGTACGTCATTGAAGAACAGGTCTTCCGGATAGATACAACCCAACCTCCCTTCGGCACACACCTCGTCGCCCCACACATCCCACCCGTGTCTCCGGTTCTCCTGTGTTTGTCCGTGCACGACCCAGTAGGCCCCTTCGATCTCGAAGTCGGTGAGCAGCTTTGCTCCGGAGAGGATTGCGCCCGGTTCGCCGGCAAACACGTTCCCGCTCTTCGGGTCGACGCTCTGCAGGCGGTGTATGCCGGGCATGATGCGGAACGCGGTGCCGGCAGGGTGCGCATCAACCGCCGTCTGAATGTCGTCGCCCGGATAGATGTCGGTGGATGGCAGGAACACGGTGACGGTCGTCGATCCGTCGACGCCGTCGCTCGTCGCGGTAATCGTCGCGCTGCCAGACGCCACGGCGGTCACAAGCCCCTGCTGATCGACCGTGGCGATGCTTGGCGCGTCACTGGTCCAGGTGACGGTTCGGCCGTAAAGCGCCGTTCCGGCAGCGTCGCGGGGAAGGGCCGCGAAGGGGAGGGACGCGTTCACTGCCAAGGTGTCATTGGCGGGCGTCACTACGACCGTGGCTACGAGAGGCTGGTCGATGGTGACCGCGCCCGTCGATGCCGTTCCGCTGATCCAAATCTCGTAGTTGAGCGTCCCGGTGGTCACATAGTTGGCCGGTGGCGTCACCTCGATGTTCCCACTGGCCGCACGCGTCAACGAGCCGTTTGGCCAGATATGCAGTACGCTTCCCGGTGAAATGGACGTGTTCCCATTCGTGGTATCGACCGCAAACGACATGATCACAGGGGGAGCTGGGCTGGCAGCAGAAGATCCGTCTGTCTCGACGAACATCGTCGCCCTTCCGATAACAGTTTCTCCCTCGGACTGAAATTCGTAGGAAAAGAACCCAGTCGTGTCACTCAAGCTGGACGGGAGTGTGATGGCGAGGTTGCCATCGCTGTCTATCGCAATCGACCCGTCGGGACCGATTGGGAGTGAATCCCCGGGTTGGTACAACGAGTCACCTTCCGCCGAACTCTGCCCAGTCCCCCATGAGATCGTGAGGGAGCCGATGACGGTTCCGGGGTCACTGCCGCCCATGCTCAGGAGTGGGGACGGGGGAAATTCCGCGGCAAAGCGTTCGCTCGGGCCGTGCAGGCGCTCGTCGCACGCGAG
>JBFIZG010000506.1:0-2707 GCA_041604955.1 Gemmatimonadales bacterium
ACGACGCGAAGCCGACCCGGTCGCTCCGTCACCAGCATGTCACCGCCCGGCAAGAACGCGATGGACCAGGGATGCTCGAGGCCCTCCACCACCGTGACGACGCGGTAGTCGTGGAACGCAGACCGTTGAACGGGTGACTGGCCGACCAGCGGTGCGGCCGCTACCAGCGCTCCCAGTGAAGCCATCAAGGACGTTCGCATCATCTCATCTCCTCGGTCCATTACCTGGCGGAATAACCCTACCTGCGGGGCTCGAGTTCAGTGCGCATCAAGTTAACCAATGTGCCCCCCATCCGTGTCCCGCATCAGTCACGGGCGGTCCGAGGCGGCGAACCACCGTCCCATGACGCCGAATCGAATGCGTCTCGGTCCAGTGAGTTGAGGTGGATCGGCCTGCGCGATGAGAGAAACGACGACGCCGAGGTGTTGGGACAGGCGCGAGTCGACCGCAACCCCGGGATGGAGCTGTTTGCTCGCGGTGTCGTAATAGAGCCCAGCCTGCACGTCCGCCCCGTCCCGTTTCCGACGGAGCGCCGCGCCAAGCCAAAATCGGTCGTCGTCGTGGAACGCGTTCCGGAACTGCACCGTTGCGATCACATCGTAGCGTGCTCCCGTCGTGTACTGTGCGGTGACCCAGAGGGCGTGGCGTGCATCATCCAAGTCGCTCCCCCCCAATGCGCCACCCACTGCACGCGCCGTCACGCCCCATCCGGCAGAGACCTGCGCGTCGCCGGCGCGCGCACGCGATTCCCGCCGGGCGGCGGCGTACACCGGCGCGAGATCGACACCGCGGTCGTCCATCCCTTCTTCTTCGATATCGGTCAACGGGTACTCGGCACGGGCCAAGGCGGCGGCAATGTTTTCCGGCAGATCTGTGTTCGAGATGGGATCATGCGGATCGTGAAACGTGGAGCGCAACCCGACCGATACCAGGGGAGAGTTTAGATCGGCTGGCGTCCGGACCGCGGCAAACGACAGCAAGGTCTTGGTCAGCACACGCAGGGCGCGGCCGGCGAGCGAGCCCGAGCGGTAGCTCTCGAGTTCGCGTACACCACCACCCAGGAAGTAGTACGGGGCGACGTCGACTGCGGCGCCCAATTGGGTCTCGCCGCCCCGCCCGAACACGGCGAGAACGGTGGCGGACAGGGGTTTGGGAGCGCTCCCGAGCAGAACCTGGTTCGGAGCCACACCCATGGCGACGAGAGCGGGTGCCTGGGGCACGTCGACGCCCAGCACGTAGCGATAGATGTTGATGCGGCCGTCGTCTTGAGCGGCGACCGGCTCGATCTGGGCGCTCACGCCGATCGACGCGATCGCAAAACAAGTCACAGATGCCAGCCGAGTCATTGCGACGCACCCTCCAGTGATCGTGACCATATAGAGGTACTGTTACCGCAGAGTGTCCCGCAATACCCACGGGAGCCGCGGTGGCATGCTAGCAACCAAGAGTCCGCCCGGTGGGAGTTCAGCGTTGGGCCGATAGCACGCTGGCCGTTTGAGCCGAAGTCCTCTATCATTGTGCATCCCCTCCCTGGTGCACACCCGAAAGAGCAAGGGCGCATGCGAATCGGTATCGTCGACCTACTCGGAAAAGAACCTCCCAAGAACGCCTATTCGCGGTTCATGCGCGCCAATAACACGAGTATCATGCCCCAAGTGGTTGGCGTATGGTGCGAAGAGGAGGGTCACGAGGTAAGTCTCGCATACTATTCGGGACCGGAACGCATCGCGGGTGGGCTGCCGGATCAACTCGACCTGGTGTTCATCAACGCCTTCTCACAAGACGCCCTGCTCGCTTATGCCTTCAGTCAGTATTTCCGCTCGCGCGGTGCCGTCACCGCATTGGGCGGTCCTCACGCTCGGTCGTATCCCGAAGATGCGCGAAAGTACTTTGACTATGTCGTGGGATTCTGCGACAAGGAGGTCGTGCGGAGCATACTGCGGGACCGTTCGGCCCATCGGCCCCTCGGGTGCTACGTGACTGCGGATCGGCAGCCGTTGTCGCTGCCGGGGCTCCGGGAACGCTGGAAATTTCTCGTTCCCGCCATGGAACGAGCGAAGCTCCTCAGGTTTGCTCCGATGATTGGCAGTATGGGGTGTCCGTACACGTGCAGCTTCTGTATCGATGCGGCAGTTCCGTACCAACCGCTCGACTTCGACAGCCTGAAGGACGACTTGCGGTTCTTCTTGAACGCAAAGCTGCCGCGCTCCGGGATATTGTGGCATGATCCGAACTTCGGAGTGCGCTTTGATGCGTACTTGGACGCAATCGAAGAAGCGGTGCCACCCGGGAAGATCACATTCGTCGCCGAGAGTTCACTCTCGCTGCTCAAGGAAGACAATCTCAAACGCCTCAAGCGGAACGGATTCAAGGCGATTGCACCGGGGATCGAATCCTGGTTCGACGTCGGGGATAAGTCGAAGCTCCGAACGGTGACGGGAATGGACAAGGTCCGGCGCGTCGCGGAGCACATCAACTTGGTGCATTCGTACGTTCCGTACACGCAGGCGAACCTGATCTTCGGCTTGGATGGCGATCAGGGCCCCGAACCGTTCGAGCTCACGAAGCGTTTCGTCGACTTGGCGCCCGGTGTCTATCCGCATCTCTCCGTGCTGTCGTCGTTCGGGCGAAACGCCGTCCTCAACTTGGACTACCAGCGAGCAAACCGGGTGGTCGGGGTGCCATTTCATTTTTTGGACCTGGTGCA
>JBFIZG010000507.1:0-2705 GCA_041604955.1 Gemmatimonadales bacterium
CATTGAGGAACATCGGACGGCGCTCGTGAGCATGTTGGCGTCCTTGCCGTTCGAGCGGTTGCCACCTTCCGTCTACAACGGGGTGAGTCTCCCCAAGCAGGCCGTACTGCAGTCGGTTGATGTCGATCTCCAAGCGGAAACCAGCGCCGACACCGTCGCCATTGCACGAACCACGCATGAATGGTTCGATTCGGTCAGGTCGTGGGTGCGCGACACTGTGGAGTATCGCCGGGTCTTGGCGACGCGATCAGGACCTGGGGCACGGTCGTCGTTCTCACCATATCTCAACGCCTATCTCGCATCCCGCGACACGACCATTTTGACGCATTTCCTCGCGCATGTCCCGCTCGATTCCTGGCTGAGCGCGCGAGGGCAACTCGCGTTAGCTCGGAGCGACACGACCCGAGCGCGAGCACTGGTCGCACGCCACTTTGATCCCGATACCGTCCAAGTGACGAGCATGGAAGGCTACAGCGAGACATACGCTTGGGCCGACCTGCTGGGGCATCTGGGAGAGTACCGACTCGCGATCAAGGGCTACGACGTGCTCGACCGGTATCCTTCTAGACTGGTATCCGCAAACGTGGCGCGGTTTGGGCTCATGGTCCGGTCGTGGGGGGAACGCGGTGCGCTGTACCAAGAACTCGGCGACCGAAACAAGGCGATCGAGATGTACGAAAAGCTCATCGATGTCTGGCAGGACGGAGATCGGCACGTGCAGCCGTTCGTGGTGCGGGCGCGTTCGGCGGTTGGGAGTCTACGGGGAGAAGTGTCGCCGCCGGGGGAACGCTAGGGAACGTTCGACGCCCTCGACATCCAACGTTCGACGATGGACGTTTTCGTGTCCATCGATTCGGCAATGGAGACGAGTGGAGTCAGGCCGCTTATCCCCTGTGTCCCGCTACGGCTGTTCGGGCAGCACTTCCGTCTCGTACTTCTTGGCTATGCTGACAATCCGTTGAATGTCAGGTGAAGCGATGGAAGCAGGAGGCAAGCCTTCTGCCAACGCCGGCTCGCCTATTTCTCCGAGCAGCTTTTCGTGCAGCCCTCCCGGTGTGGTGATCGCCAGGAATCGGGCCGGCTCGTCGCCCACGTTGGTGAAACGGTGCACCACGCCCTGTGGGACGAAGATGAACGAGCCTTGGCCGGTCCGTACGGTCTCCTTGCCTTTCTGGAATTCGAACGTTCCTTGGCGGACCAAGAACGCTTCCGTCTCGCGATGGTGGATGTGCAGGGGAGGGCCGAACCCGGGCGGTACGGTCTGTTCGTAGACGGAGTATTCTCCACCGGTTTCCTCTCCCAGCGCTCGAAAGGTGACAAACATGCCGAGCAACCATATGGAACGGTTGCCATCCGGATAAACGCCGGGTCGTGCCAATAGTTGAGCAGGTTGTCCCATACATTCCTTCCACTTCTCTAAGGGCACGGCAGCTGCTGACGCGCCGTGCCGATTGTTGGGAACCGCCTCACTGGTTGACGAGTCGAGCCAGCAGAACCGCGATCGCCGGCTCGACCCGTCCCCGTGAGCCGAGTGGCATCAACAGGTACGCGTAACGCGCCTGCTACGATTCGTCACTCACCGGCGGCGACGCTTCCCGGTAGGTGAACCCCTCCATGGACACCGACTGCTCGTTCGTCTCCCCGTTGAATCGGAAACACAGTTGCGTCGGGTAGTACCCGGCGACGGCTACCGCGGGTGGGGTCTTGATGTCGTGGCACTCGGTGGACCGGCGCTGTAAGTAGGCCAGCGTCACCATCTCCTCCCAGAATGTGATGCGGCCGTCATAGGACCCGAAGATCCACGTGCGGCCGAACACTTCGCCGTGTAACTCGGGCGACGTTAGGTCAACGAGGTGGTTACCCATGGCCGGCGCCGCCGCGTCGACGTTCTTGAAGTCGGGATGGATGAAGTTTGACGGGACCGGCCGGAGCGCCCGCTCGAACTGGTCGCAGCGGATGAATTCCGGACCGCATGGGCCCGGCATCAACGCAAATGTGTTCTCGATCGGCTCCATGTAGAAATGGATGTCGAAGTGCGGCAGACCGTACACGTGCTCCGGGGCGTGCCCCACCGGGTTCCAGTTGAGAAGCACCCACTTGAACGGAATGTCGGCACGACGGGCGACCTCGGTCGGCAGCGGGATCACCCGCTCATGGGTCGGGAGGCACTCCGTCTCTGGTTCGATGGCGCCGTTGTCGTTGTGGTCGTGACAACGGTGTCCGTCCGTTCTCGCCTTCGGAAGGTTCTCGAGCGCGCCGGCGGAATACGTGATGCCGATGGCGGTTGGCGAGCGATCCCGGCTGAACCGCGCATAGCTCGTGACGGTGCCGTCCCCGAGCCGTGTCTCGGCGCCAAGGACCGTCTTGGTCAACGCCCTGCCCGCAGCAACCTGACACGCCTGTGCTACGACTAGGATTGAGGCCACCGCGGTCAATGCCGCGATGATGGATACACTACGTCTGGTCATGTTTGCCCTCCAGCAAAATGATCCGTCCTGCATGTGGTACCGCGCTCGGCCCGGCGTTTACTCCGGGCACGCGGCGTTTGCGAGAGAGCGTCGAGTGGGGTGGTAAAACCGGGGCGAACAGTTATGAAACAGCGGGCAAAAAAGTAATGACCTCTTCATGGTTGTCAATCGGTGCTTCCCCTCGCCGACAGCGCCGGCCAGGCCTTGCTGCGGGGGGCCACCCCCACCCCCACTCCC
>JBFIZG010000508.1:0-2700 GCA_041604955.1 Gemmatimonadales bacterium
CCTGCCGATTCACGACTCCGGCGAGGCGGACGGACTCCTCTACTACGTCATGCCGCTCCTGGACGGGGAGTCATTGCGGGACCGTCTGGATCGCGAGAAACAACTATCGATTGATGAAGCGACGCGCATCACGTGCGAGATCGCCGGAGCGGTGGGCTACGCGCACGAACGCGGGATCGTGCACCGAGATATCAAGCCCGAGAACATCATGTTCGCCGCCGGGCACGCGGTGTTGAGTGACTTCGGGATTGCGCGGGCGGTCACGGAGGCCGGCGGGGAGCGGTTGACGCGAACCGGGATGGCGATCGGGACACCGGCGTACATGAGCCCCGAACAAGCAGCGGGCAGTTCGGCAATCGATTCCAGGAGCGATCTGTACGCCCTCGGTTGTGTGTTGTACGAAATGCTGTCGGGACATGCACCGTTCATGGGAACCACGGCGCAAGAGGTCATGGTTCGGCACGCGACAGACCCGGTGCCGTCGATTCGCGCGGCGCGCGTCACGGTTCCTCCACACGTCGAGAGCGTCGTGCGGAAGGCGCTCGAGAAGGTCCCGGCGGACCGGTTCGCCACGGCCGAGCAATTCACCACCGCGCTGACGCAAGCAGAGGGCGCCGTCTCAGGGGCCGGGGACACGGTAGTCGCGCCGGCTTTCCGGGGGGTATCGTCTCCTGCGCGGCGCCGCATACCCCTCCTCATGGTTGCCACCGTGGTCACCGTACTGGTGGTGGCGGGAAGCGTGTGGCTCTCGAGCAAAACGGACTTTCTCACCGCCATGCGGGGCAATGGTGTGGAACCGTTGGATCCTCGTCGAGCGGTCGTCGCGGTGTTTGACAATCTGACCGGCAATCCCGAGCTGGATCCCCTAGGGAGGATGGCTGCCGACTGGACGGCACAGGGCCTCTCGGAGCTGGACGGTCTCGACGTGGTCCCCGGCATCGTCGCATTGCGATTCGACCAAACCGACGCTCCGGAAAGCGGCGAAGGCACTGAGCGAGACCATCTCCGCGCCCTGGCCGAGGAAACGGGAGCGGGAACCGTGATCTCCGGTGCGTACTATATGTCGCGTGACACCGTGCATTTTCAGACACGCATCACCGATGCACGCGCAGACACGCTGCTCCACCACCCAGAGCCCGTCAGCGGTTCCCTCACAGCTCCGATGGAGACCGTGCAGGAGCTGCGCCAGCAACTCATGGGTGCCATGGCTGTGATCCTGGATCAGGATCCGACGGTGTACGGCGTGACCGCGACTGCCCGGCCGCCGCGCTACGACGCGTACCAGGAGTATCTGCTGGGCACGGAATACTGGATGGCCGACTTTCCACGGGCCATCGCGCACTATGTTCGAGCAACCAGGCTGGACTCCACGTTCTTTCTCCCGTGGGGAGGCATCGCCCTCGCGCAGATGCTCCAAGGAAGGCCCGCTTCGGCTGACTCGATTTTCCGTATGCTCAACGAGAACCGTGACCAGCTTCCCATTCTTCAGAGGCACTTGGTCGATGGGTTCAGCGCTTCGCTACGTGACGAGCGACAGGAAGCGATCGGCGCGCTGTTGGCGGCCGATCGGATCGATCCTAAGAACCTGATCGTCAAGCATATGCTCGGCGTGTGGGCGAAAGCGGGTAACAACCCTATGCTCACAGTCCAAGCGTTCGCCGAGCTGGAGCGGGCGTATGCTCCGGAGGTGCTGTTCGGGAGTGCTTCGTTCTGGATCCATTTTGAGCACTTGACCCAAGCGCTTCACATGTTGGGCCGTTATGAGGACGAGTTGGCCGAGGCGCGTCGTGCGCGGGAGTACTACCCGGACGTGCTCGACGTGCGGTGGTATGAGGCGCGAGCGCTCGGGGCGCTTGGGCGCCGTGACGGGGTCGACTCGGTGGTTCGAGATGTGTTGAACACCGAGTACCGGCCCGGTCGGCCTGGCATGACGGCCGGTACGGTAATCCGGCGGATCGCCTTGGAGTTCCGAGCGCACGGCAATCCGGAACAGGCTCGATCATTCGGTGAACAGGCTCTGGCGTGGTCACGCGAAAACGCCGAACTCGACGGAATCACGGGGTTGGCAGCGTCCCTGTTCGTGAACGAGCAATGGGATGAGGCGCGGTCCGTGTACGAGGAGCTAGCGGAGGCAGATCCGGAAAACGTGTCCTGGCGCAGCAAGTTGGGCGAGCTGGCGGCAATTCGAGGCGACACGACGACGGCGCGCCGCATTTCCAGAGAGTTGGGCGAGCTGGATCTTCCGTACAACAGAGCCCAACCATTCGGGTTGCAGGCAGGCATCGCCGTATTGCTCGGCGACCGTGAGGGAGCAATGCGTTTGTTGAACCAGTACGTCGCGTCGGGCGGCGCATATCACACACTGCATCGCGAACAGGTTTTCACCTCGCTCCGCGACTATCGCCCGTTCCAAGACTTCTTGCGACCGAAATCATAAAGCTGCTGGGCCACGCGGTGTACCGTCCCACGCATGGCACCTCCGCAACCATGCTGCCTCACTTTCGCCATGTAATCCTCGGTGACAACGGCCTCTCGGCGGATCCGTCGCCAACAGGTCCATGTCATCTTTTCCCAATCGGGTCGCTGCGTCTGCACCCTAATAATCCTCGAAGCTGCTCTCCCAGTCAGGGGCGAGGCTTCCAACGGTGCCTGATATCTGCATCAACGCCAAGATGAGCGAGCTCGCGCGCGAGTTGAATA
>JBFIZG010000509.1:0-2685 GCA_041604955.1 Gemmatimonadales bacterium
CGAACGTACGGACACAGTCGGGAGGGGACCTTGTCCGATACCTATCAGCCTCGTGTTCGAGGCACGGCGCTCGCAGCCGCGATGCTGCTGCTTGCCACCCCGGTGGTGGCCCAGCAACGAGCCGTGCGGGCAACCAGCGGTGGCGCACCAGCCACCGTCGCACAAGCCGTCCGCGCATTGCCGGGCGCACCCGATCTGGACGGCCGGCTCGACGATGCCGCTTGGCAGTCGGCCCCGGTCATCGATGACTTCCTGCAACTGAACCCGGACGAAGGCGAACAGCCGACCGAGCGAACCGAAGTCCGCGTGCTCTATACCGACGCGGCCATGTACATCGGCGTGCGGGCGTGGGATAGCGACGCCGACAAGATCGCGGCAAAGCTCACCCGTCGGGATGAAGAATCGCCGTCGGACTGGGTTGGGGTCATGATCGACTCGTATCGGGATCGCCGCACGGCCTTTGGTTTCATGGTCAATCCGGTGGGCGTGAAGCGCGACATCTACCTCTATGACGACACCAACGAAGATGAGTCGTGGGACGCCGTCTGGGACGTCAGCACGAGTCGTGACGCCGAGGGCTGGTCCGCGGAGTTTCGCATTCCTTTCAGCCAGCTCCGGTTCCCCAACGCAGAGCAGCTGAGGTTCGGCTTCAACGTGTACCGGTTCATCAACCGAAAAAACGAGGAGCTGTACTGGAAGCTGGTTCGGAAGACCGAGTCGGGTGCGGTGTCCCGGTTTGGCGACTTGGAAGGCATCGAGGGCATCACCCCGCCCCGTCGGCTCGAGATTCAACCCTACTCGGTCGTGACGCAAGGCTTCTCGCCCGAGCAGGCGGGCAACCCGTTCCAGACGGGGTCGGACCGCTACGCGAGCATGGGAGCCGACCTCAAGTACGGCATTACGTCCAACATGACGCTCGATGCGACGATCAACCCCGATTTCGGTCAGGTCGAGGCGGATCCCGCCGTCGTCAACTTGAGCGCGTTCGAGTCGTTCTTCCCGGAGAAACGACCGTTCTTCGACGAAGGCATCGATATTTTTCGGTTCTCGATCACGCAGGGTGACGGCGACGGCGCGAGCGAGAGCTTGTTTTACACGCGGCGGATCGGGCGAGCCCCCCAAGGGCGCGCCGATCCGCGCGGCGGGTATGCCGATCAGATCCAACAGACTACGATCCTCGGCGCCGCGAAGCTCTCGGGCAAGACGCAGAACGGCTGGACCACCGGGTTGGTTGCAGCGCTGACCGCCGAAGAAGAAGCCGAGGTCATCGATGCAGGGGGGAACCGCACGTTTGACGTCGTGGAGCCGCGGTCGAGCTACTTCGTCGGCAGACTCTCTCGCGACGTGAGAGACGGCAAAACCCAGATAGGTCTGTTCGGAACCGCGACGCGGCGGTTTCTCCCTGAGAACCTCGACTTCCTCAGAAGCGGCGCCTATGCACTCGGCGTGAACTTCAGCCACCGGTTCCTCGACGACCGCTATGGGTTCGCCGGTCGCATCGTCGGCAGCCGAGTCGAAGGGTCCGAAGAGGCCATCGAGTTGACCCAGCGGTCATCCGCCCGGTACTACCAGCGCCCCGACAACGACTACCGCGAGCTCGATCCGACACGCACATCGCTCGAGGGGTTTGCGGCACAGGCATCATTCAACAAACGCACGGGAAACTGGCGCTGGGCCACCGGGTTCAACACGCGGTCACCCGGTTTCGAGGTGAACGACCTGGGCTTTCAGCGCGACGCCGATCGAACCGTACAGTGGACATGGCTCAACCGGCGCTGGGTGACGCCCGGCAAGGTGTTCCGACGATTCAACCTCAACTTCAATCAGTGGTCCTCGTGGAGTTACGGCTGGGATCGTCTCGGATTCGGCGGGAACGTCAATGCCAACTTCGCTCTCCTCAACTACTGGGGAGGGTACTTCGGATTGAATCGCCAGTTCAACGGGCTGTCGACCCGAGCGACCCGCGGCGGACCGGCACTCAAGACGTCGGGAACCACACGTTTCTGGTTCGGCTTCTGGTCGGACGATCGAAAATCGATTCGTGGGAGCGCGAGCTTCTGGGGTGGCTTCGAAGACGAGTCGGGCGGGTGGAATTTCGGCGTCTCCCCCGACCTTGTGTGGCAAGCGGCCGCCAATGTGGATCTCACGATCTCACCCATGCTGAACCGGCAATTCGACCCGTGGCAGTATCTCCGGACCACAAACGCATTGAACCAAGATCGCTACGCATTTGGCGAGCTGAACCAAACCACGGTCGCGATGACGTTCCGCGGCAACATGACCTTCACACCGGAACTCTCGCTCCAGCTCTACATGGAGCCGTTCGTGTCGACCGGGAAGTACGAAGCGTACAAACAGGTCGCGGATCCGCGCGCCGGTTCGTTCGATGGGCGGTTCGAGGTATTTGACGACGCCCAGGTGGTGAACGACAACGGCGACATTTCCATCGACCTCGACCGCGACGGTACCACCGACTTCGGGCTTGGGAACCCCGACTTCACGTTTCTCTCGTTCCGATCGAATGCCGTGCTCCGGTGGGAGTACATGCCTGGATCTACCTTGTTCTTCGTCTGGCAGCACGGACGAACGGGCTTCAACAACAACCGCGACTTCCAGCTGGGCCGCAACATCGACGATCTCTTCTCCGCAGATGCGATGAATACGTTTGTGGTGAAGGTCAATTAC
>JBFIZG010000510.1:0-2666 GCA_041604955.1 Gemmatimonadales bacterium
GGCGTACCTCGAAGACTATGCCTATTTGAGTGAGGGCTTGATCGATCTATACGAAGCGGGCGGACACGTGCGGTATCTTCGTGAAGCCGAGCGCTTGCTGCTACTGATGCTCGTTCTCTTCTCCGACGAAGAGAGTGGCGCGTTCTTCAACACCGCAAGCGATCATGAGACCTTGGTCTTGCGCTATCGGGAAGGGTCTGACGGTGCGACGCCCTCGGCGAACGCGACCGCGGCGTCCGCCCTTGCTCGGATGTCGTATCACCTGGACCGCACAGATCTCAGGGAGGCGGCGATACGCTCTCTCCAGGCCTACGGCGCCCCGATCGCGAAGTATCCCCGCGGATACGCCAAGAGCCTGACTGTGGCGGATTTCTTGCTCGAGGGCCCGGTCGAGATCGCGCTGGTAGGTGTTCCGGGATCTGAAGATCATGAGGCGCTCAGGAGGGTCATCGCAGCGCATTATCTCCCAAACCGGATCCAGGCTTGGCGAGATCCGCGTGCCGACGACGATGCGAAGTTACCACTTCTCGAAGGCAAGGGAGCGGTGGGTGGGAAAGCCGCGCTCTATGTTTGCCGAGACTTCTCGTGCCAAACACCAGTGTCGGATGAGGAGGGTGCCCATAGAGTCCTGAGGAGCGCGCGAGGGAACTTGGTCGAGGCCGGAGCCGGTTCGCGTCGTGAGCAAGGATGAAGTTCTTCGTCGGCACCAGTGGATACGCGTATAAAGAATGGAAGGAGCATTTCTACCCCAAGGACATCGCTCCAGCGGACATGTTGAAGTACTACGCGGGCACATTCAACACGGTTGAGATCAATAACACGTTCTATCGCATGCCGCGAGAATCGGTGGTGGCTAACTGGAGTGAGCAAGTCCCGTCGGGGTTTTCGTTCGTGCTCAAGGCGACTCGACGGATAACGCACCTCAAGCGGCTCAAAGACGTGAGCGCCGAGCTAGACTATTTTCTCCAGGCGACCTCGGAGTTGCGGAAAAAACTGGGTCCCATCCTGGTTCAGTTGCCACCGAACTTCAAGAAGGACCTCCCGCGACTGGAGGAGTTCTTGAAGCAGATCCCGAAACGATTCCGAACGGCGATGGAATTCCGACACGCTTCGTGGTTCGACGATGAGGTGTACGCGGTCCTCGAGACCAGTGGTGCAGCGCTTGTCGTCTCCGATTCGGCCGAGGAGGCACCGGCAGTGACGTCGACGGCGCGCTGGGGTTACCTCCGTCTTCGTCGTGAGGCCTATGAGGATCACGACTTGGAGCGCTGGGTAACCCGGATTCGGGATAACGGCTGGCAAGAGGTCTTCGTCTTCTTCAAGCATGAGGATGAAGGAACCGGGCCGCGCCTCGGCAAGCGGTTTCTCGAAATGGTTCGGGCGTAGTCTGGGTCAGCCGAGTTTCCGACTCCACGAACCGTTGAACTGAGGCCGGTGCCAGCTTAACTTGCGGCTGCCCAATCCCAGTGGAGATATCACATGACCTCAGCGACGCAGCTGACCACTCAGACCCGAAACGACGTGCGTACAATCGTGGGGGCTGGTGCCACACTTGGTCTTGTCACGGTCGTGGGCGTCGTTGTGTTCGCGCTGCTGTCACGCGCGCTTACCGGCACACCGGAGTTAATCATCCAGTCGGTGCTCATCGTGTTTGGTGGGGCGGTGTTCGCATACTACCCGTCCATGATGGTTCGGCCGCGCGACGTCGATTCCATTGCCTGGGCAGCGCTCGTCGGACTGCTCGGCGCGCTCGTTTACACTGTGATCGACACGGCAGTGCTGCGACCTCTCGATCTATATCACTGGACGTGGGACGAGATTGGCGGCGGAAGCGGTTTTTGGTACATCCCCGTCTGGTGGATGGGATCGGCGACGCTTGCATGGCTCGGAGCGTGGGTCTTCAGCATCGTGGGTCGATCGGGACCCGTAAACATCGTGGCTACTGCCGGAACAACCGTGGTGTTGGCAGTGATCATCTTTGCAGTGCTCGGATTGACGGTCGCCCCGTTCCACTCCGCCGTGATGGCGTTGGCGGTTTCTCTGGCCCTGATCTTTCATATCCCGCTCGCTGGAACGTTGCATAAACTGTGAGGTCCAACGGTCCTCGCACAGCCCTTCGAATAGCAGGCTGGCTGTTCACGCCCTTTGTGGCGTGGGCAGCTTCTTTTTTGGGTGGGTGGGTCGGTCTCGTGATCGCGGGACTGACCGAACCTGCTACCTGGCGGGTCGTCGGACTGGTTGGAGGAGCGTTGCTCGGCGGGGCCGCTGGCGTCATCGGTTGGGCACTCCTGATGAGGCAGGTCCGACCGAAAAAAGGTGCAATCTCTGAGAATAGAAGTGACTCGGCGAACGGCGTTGCACCAACGGCTCGCCCCGCACCGTAGTGCGTTTGCGCAAAGTGTGGAGGAGACCCGACAACACTCTTGGTCGACATTGACGAGTGATGGTATGGTCACCTGTGAGGTAAGTGTGATCTAGCTCACATTTTGCTGCAAGCCGGAGTCTGCCCTCATCCTCTAGTCACGACGTTGAGAGGCGTTTCAGCCGTCCAACTGTACCCCTCAATCCTTATATAGCCTCAAATAGTCTCCACAGCGCCTGCTGGGGCCGCAATGCGGTCGAACAGCCCCCCACATTGCTCCTTCGGGCGTTTTCTGCGTCCACCA
>JBFIZG010000511.1:0-2662 GCA_041604955.1 Gemmatimonadales bacterium
ACGACGTGCCCGATGCCGGCTCACACAATTTTTGGATCGAAGGGGATGAGCTGTATGCCGCTTTTTACAACGGTGGCCTGCGCGTTGTCGACATTTCCGGTGAGCTGAAAGGCAACTTGTTCGAGCAAGGCAGGGAAATAGCACAGTATTTTGCCTACGACCCTGACGGATTTGTGGCCAACGCGCCGTTTACATGGGGTCCGCAACCGTACAAGGGCCATATCTTCATTGCCGAGCACCACAGCGGCCTCTGGGCGGTGAAGCTCGCACCCCCGCCGGCGAGCTTGACGCCGTAAGCGCACGGTCCGGGCCGTACACCGTGTCTTCCGAATCCCGGTAGCCCTCCGGTTACCGGGGCTCTTCAGTATGGGTAGACGACTGTCGGGTGGTGGGGGGCGAGGCGACCTCAGCAATTAGTGTGAGAACGCCGTGGCTGATCGGGCTCTCCGCCGGACCGGGCTTCAGCGTAGAGGTCTGCAGCGATAGTGCGCAGGTTTCCTGACCGCAATTCGTCGTCCGATACCCGGCGCACGACCCAATCCGGCTGGAGTCCGGATATTCGGAGCTCGAGCGTCCGATCTTTGAAGTTGTGGTAGAAGTTGAGGAACACGCTCTGATTATTGGCGCGGTATTCCCGGACCACATACTCGACAAGCTCATCCCAGTGGGTCTTCAGGTCTTCAGGCACCGTATCCGCGCTCCGTGGTCAACCGCTCACGTATGGTGCATCGAACGTACCAAACGCTATCTCGTTATTTTACTTAACCTTGGAGTGTTTCCCGGGTGCAGACATGCAACCACTTGCATGCAGGTTGATGCAGGGACGGATTGGTGTTTTCGTTCGGTGAAGTCCCCACACATGACTTTGGGCGATGCGGCCCGTTGCCACGTGGGTCGGGGAAAGGACGGTGTAATCGTGTCGAACCCAATGGTGGTGCTGGCCCTTGTCGTCGCGTTGCCGTCTGGATTGCTCGCGCAGGAATCGCTGGCCCGCGCACGCGCGCTCTACAACGAGAACAATCTGGAGGCAGCGTACCCGCTATTTCGCGAGGCGGTGCGCGAAGCCCCGGAGGACCCTGACGTCAGGGCGTGGCTGGCCGAAACCGCACGCCGTCGACGGTTGTACGACGAGGCCCACGAGGCGGCGCTCGCCGCCCTCTCGCTTGCTCCCTGTCACGCGTTCGCGCACACTGTCCTCGGGTTTCTCTATCAACCTATCTATGGAGGTTGGGAACAGACGAGCGCGGATTCCTCGTGGCATCACTTGCGACGGGCCGTAGAGTGCGACCCGGCAGACGGCAACGCGTGGATTGCGATCTGGGTGGAGGCGCTGCGCCGCGACGAGCGGACGTGGGAGAGGCGGGCGGTAGAGAGTCTAGTCACAACCAATTTCGTGCCACAGACCGTCCTGGCCTACAACCGGTGGGTGTTGGAGTCGGCGCCGCCCAACGCGGTGCTGCTCACGAACGGCGACTGGGATACGTTTCCGGCGCTCGGGTTGCAGGTTGCCGAGGGCACGAGAGTCGACGTTGCCGTCGTCAACCTCTCGATGCTACACCTTCCCTGGTATGTCCGGCTCATGGCTGACCGTCACGGCCTGCCGCTCGCGCTCACTGGGAGCGAGATGCAAGAACTGGAGGGGCGGCCCTGGGCGCTACCCGACACGGTGACGCATGATTGGCGGAGGCGCAGCCTTTCCGGAAATCTCGATCGTCCGCTGGCTGCCGCAACGACGGTCATGCAGGAAAGGCTGGCAGACGCGGATGGGGCGTTTCAGCTAGCCGGCCCGGTGTATGTGTTGGCCTCGGACTCGGTCGCGTCGGATACGACGGCCTTGCGCCGCGCGCTGGGGGCAATCGATGCCTCGGACTTTGCCGGTCCCGAAGTGAGTCCAGCGGATCGAAGTGCCGTGCGCATGCAAGCGGCCTCACAACGGAGCATGGCATCCGGCGTGCTGTACATCGCTTTGCGGTACGCCGAGGTCTTGCTCGAGGCTGAGCGACGGTCTGACGCCAATGCGATGATCGATTGGTCTGATCGGTTTGTGTCGGAGACGGGTCTTGGGCCGGAACAACGGGAAATGGTAGAGCGGCTCCGGCGGTCCGCCCAGCGGGGGTGGCGGCCGGCGTTACACGCGTCGGGTTTTGCGCTTCATGAAGTCCATCAAGATGTATTGGCCCAGCGTCATGGTGTTGGTAAAGTACGCTTTGCCCTTGGCGATTTCGCAGACACGCTTGACAAATTCTACGAGTGCCCGTTCGCGCGCCAACATGAACGTGTTGATCAAGATGCCCGCGCGTTTGCAGCACGCAACCTCGCGATATGTTTCCTTGAGAATTTGGGGGTCCAGCCCCATCGAATTGATGTAAATCCGGCCATCGGGCATTGTCAGCGCCGACGGCTTTCCGTCCGTGATCATGATGACTTGCCGCATGTCTTTCTTTTGCGACATCAAGATGCGTCGCGCGAGCTTCAGACCCTCTGCCGTGTTCGTGTGATACGGACCGACCTGCGCGTGAGCGAGCTTGGGTAGCGGGATTTCTTCCGCCGTGTCGTGAAACAGCACCACACGGATCGAGTCGCCAGGAAACTGTGTCCGAATGAGATGGGTGAGGGCGAGCGCGACTTTTTTTGCCGGGGTGAACCGATCTTCACCGTACAG
>JBFIZG010000512.1:0-2653 GCA_041604955.1 Gemmatimonadales bacterium
GCAGCGTGCAGTGCAGCCGAAACATCGAGCGAGGTGACGTCATGGGCACAACGGAGACCGTCAGGCTCGACCGCGTGGGTCAGATCTATGTGCGGGTCTCGGACCTCGAGAAGGCCATCGAATTTTACCGCGATTCCCTTGGGATGAAGTTTTTGTTTCAGGTTCCGAAGATGGCGTTCTTTGACTGTGGCGGAATCCGTCTGATGTTGGGTCCCCCCGAGACCCCGGAGTTCGATCACCCCGCCTCCATCATCTATTATCGAGTAGACGACATCCACGGCGCGTGCAGGTCGCTCACGGAACAAGGGGTGACGTTTACCGGCGAGCCGCATCTGGTGGCCAAACTTCCCGACCACGAGCTGTGGATGGTGTTCTTCAAGGATCAGGATGGGAACACGCTCGCGCTGATGAGCGAGGTGCGGGAATAGCGCAATCGAATGGGACAAACGTCGCACGTGGGAGGTGGAAGGTCTCCACGAACCGGTCGGTCGTACACGGATATCTACGCGGTGGTCCGGCGGATCCCGCGGGGCCGCGTTGCCACCTACGGACAGGTCGCCACCCTCGCCGGGCAGAACGGTCATGCCCGTCAGGTTGGGTATGCGTTGAGCGCACTGCCGGAAGGGAGCGACGTTCCCTGGCACCGCGTGATCAACACCCGGGGTGAGATCAGCCGGCGTGGAACGCCGGGCTACGATCGGTTGCAGCGCGTGCTGTTGGAAGAGGAGGGTGTGGTGTTCGAGCCTCCCGGGCGGGTGTCTCTCGAGCGGTACCGATGGCGTCCTCGGGTCCGGGACGCGGGTCGCTAGCGGCGATCGACTCCCCTCTGCGGCTTGTCTAACCAGGAGCCGGATATTCTCCACGAATTGCGTTACGAATTGTGTCAGGAGCATCAGACAGGCAACTACTCCAGCACTTTCTCGCCTCCCTCGCCTATCGCGTACAGAAGGCGTTGCGGGGCGCTCCGGACAGCTTTGCGAGCTTCCGGGCGGCGCCGGGCGTCCGGACGCCGCATGAGCTCATCCGACACATGACGAGTGTCCTCGGCTTTGCGCGCGCCGCGTTTGGTGGCGGCGGATCTGTCACCTTGCCCGTCAAGAGCTTTGACGACGAGGTGCGTGACTTCCATCGAATACTGAGCGATCTACGCGAGCATCTCCGTGTCGGTTCGACGTTCCACGCCATGACACCCGAACAACTGCTTCAGGGTCCGTTTGCCGACGCGATGACGCACGCGGGGCAACTCGCCATGCTCCGTCGGTTCGCGGGATGCCCGGTTCCACCGGAGGACTTCAGTCGAGCCCTGATTGACGCTCGCAACGTGGGCCTCGACCAGCCGGAACCGGCGAGTCCGGACGCGGTCTGGCTAGCGGCGGAAGAAGAACAGCGCCATCGCCGCGACGAGGACGGGGAATGAGCGGGCCGCGCGCAGCGGACCGATTTCCCAACAGTGCGGCGCTGGTGGTGGTGGACGTACAAAAAGCCATCGACCATCCGACCTGGGGCCGGAGGAACAACCCCGACGCCGAAACGAACATGGGACGGCTCCTCGCCGCTTGGCGCGCGACGAAGCGCCCGGTGTTTCATGTGCGGCACTTGTCGCGCGAGGCGAATTCCACGTATCGGCCGGGGCAGGAGGGCTGCGAGTTCAAAGAGGTCGTGCGACCCGCGGCGGGTGAGCAGGTCGTCGACAAGCATACCAACAGCGCCTTCATCGGGACGGAACTGGAAGGGAAACTGCGTGCGGCCGGGGTCAATACGCTGGTCATCGTCGGGGTCATCACCAACAACTCCGTCGAGGCAACGGCGCGGATGGCGGGCAACCTCGGGTTTCACACTACGGTCGTGTCCGACGCCACGGCGACGTTCGATCGTGTCGACTACTACGGAGTCCCGCGAACGGCCGATGACGTCCATGCCATGTCGCTCGCGAATCTCCAGGACGAATACGCCGCTATTCTCTCCACCGCGGAAGTGCTGGAACGAGTTCGGCCCTAGGGCTGAGAGACATCTGGTTCATGTCTGGATCGATTCCCACCACGCGAAAGCCGCGAACCGATGTAAGCTCTCCCGACCAGCGCCTCGACCGGGTCAAACAGATCGCGCGTCTGCTGGACACTGCGATTCGGATTCCGTGGACGCCGATTCGATTCGGCGTCGATTCGCTGATCGGACTGGTGCCGGGTTTGGGCGACGCGCTTGGCACGGCGCTCTCGGGGTACATCCTATTCGAGGCTGCCCGGTTGGGTGCGTCCAAGCGGCTGCTTCTCCGCATGCTGTCTAACGTGGCAGTGGACACGTTGTTGGGGTTGGTGCCCCTGGTGGGTGATCTGTTCGATGTGTTCTGGAAGGCGAACGATCGAAACGTACAGTTGTTGGCGCGCCACGTGCAGGACCCAGACGGCACGAAGTCCGCAACCACATTTTTTTTCGCGACGATTTTCGTTGCGCTTCTCGGGCTCGTGGCGGCGTCGGCAATCGCCGTCGGATGGGGATTGCGTGTCTTGATGGGCTGATGTGCTGCGCCAGCCACAGCGAGTGGTGCTATGGGACTCGTTTCGCGGTATATTCTTCTCCATTCCCACGATCCACGTGAAAGGGGTGTGCGATGGCCAAGGCGACGTTTGCAGCCGGGTGTTTCTGGGGAGTGGAA